>DASSGC010000069.1:0-16176 GCA_035693765.1 Acidimicrobiales bacterium | reverse complement strand
GGGCCGCCAGTTCCACCGGGCCGCCAGTTCCACCGGGCCGCCAGTTCCACCGGGCCGCCAGTTCCACCGGGCCGCCCGTTCCACCGGGCCGCCAGTTCCACCGGGCCGCCGGATCCACCCGGGGCGGGCCGCCGGGCGCCGTCCGGCCTCCGGCCTCGGACCTCCGGCGCCGGGTGTCCCACGCCCCGCGGCCGGTGCCCGGTGGGGTCGGGTCAGGGCCGGGCTGCCCAGGTCCGGGCCCAGTTGTCGAGCGGTTCGATGGCGGCGCCCAGGGCCGCGCCGTGGTCGCTCAGCAGGTAGCGGTCGTCGTCGTCCTGCTCCACGAGCCCGCTCTCGGTGAGCTCGCCGAGCCGCTGGTAGAGCACGCTGGACGACATCCGGTCGCAGCGTTCCCGCAGCTGGCGCGCACCGAGCGGCCCGTCCCGCAGCTCCCAGAGGATCCGCAGGGCCCACCGCCGGCCGAGCAGGTCGAGGGCGGCCATGAGCGGGCGCCCCGTCGTCGATCCACGGACTGGCGTCCCCGGGCGGGGTGCCGGCATGAGCGCTCCAAAGGGTGGTGTTTCTGATTCCGCAACACTAAGGTCGCGGCGCGGGCGTTTCGGATTTCGAGACACCCTACCGCCGACCCCGCAGGAGGGCAGGATGCCCCGCATCGACCCCGTGATCGCACCGTTCGACGACGTCGCCGCCCCGCTGCTCGACGCGATGACCCCGCCGGGGATGGAGCCCATCAGCCTGTTCCGGACGCTCGTGCGCAACCCCACGATGAGCGCGGCGATGCTCCCCTGGGGCCGCTACCAGCTCGGCCGGTCGCTCTCGCTCCCCGTCAGGGACCGGGAGATCGTGATCGACCGCACCTGTGCACGCTGCGGCTGCGAGTACGAGTGGGGGGTGCACATCGCCTACTTCGCCGAGCGGGCCGGCCTCGACCGGGCCCAGATCGGCTCGCTCACCCACGGCTCGCCCGACGACCCGTGCTGGTCCGATCCGGTCGAGCGGGCACTGATCCGTGCCGTCGACCAGCTCCACGAGCGGGCCACGGTCGACGACGCCACCTGGGCGGCCCTGGTGTCGCGGTACACCCCCGAGCAGCTCCTCGACGTGCTGATGCTCGCCGGCTGGTACCACGCGATCAGCTACGTGGCGAACGGCGCGCAGGTCGGTCTGGAGCCGTGGGCCACCCGCTTCGCGGACGTCGCCCGGCCCGGCGATGCCTGACGCCGTCCCACGGGTCGGATGACCGCGGCACCCAGCCGGGGGCCGGCGCCGACCGTCCGGCCCCGCCCCCGGCCACCACGATCCTGCGACCGGCGCAGGCGTGCGCCGCACGTCCCGACCGATGTTCCCGGCGCTCGCGGCCCTGCCCGAGGGCTGCGGGCGGGACTGCGGTCGGAGGAACCACACAGCGTCGACCGTGGTCACGGAGGGTCGGGGGCGGCCCGCGAAACGGCAGAACACGACGCCCCAGCGGCCCACCACCATGTCAGACTGCCCGCCGGCGCGGCACGTCGGCCGCTGTCCTGCCCATCGATCTCCTCATGAAGGCGCCGGCCATGTCGCTTCCGCCCGATCCCCACGATGACGACCTCGACGACGACCGTGTGGCCGCGCTCGCACCACCACCGCCGCCTCCCCCGCCGCCACCACCACCGCCGCCTGCGCCGCCGGCACCGCCCGAGCCGGCCGAGGCAACGCCGCTCACACCGCTCGAATCCGCCGCCTACGTTCCCCCGGCGTCACCGGCGTACGCGACCACCGGCGACGGCGACCGCCTCGCCGCCTCCCTGCCCGACGCGCCACCGGCCGCGGCCGGCCCGCCCCGGTCCCGAACTGACCGGCGAGGGCCCTTCCACCGGCACGATCGGCCCGGTGATCGGCAAGCACGCTGCGCCCCGCGGCCCCCGCCGGCTGCGGTGGGTCGTCGCCGCCGCCGCGGCGGTCGTCGCCGTCGCCGGCGCCGTGGTGCTGGTGGGTGGCGACGACGAGGGCGACACGGCGTCCGAGCCTCCGGCCGAGGCGCCGGGGGACGGCTCGGCCCCCGGGTCCGGCGACGGGACGACCGCGCCCGGCCCGGTCACCGACTCGCCGGTCGCCACCACCGAGGCCCTCCTCGCCGCCGTGGAGCAGGGCGACTGCGCCACCATGATCAACCTGATGACCGTCGAGTCGTGGGGCATCGGCGGCGGCACGGTCGAGTCGGCCCTCGCCCAGTGCCAGGCCGAGTACAGCCAGGACGGCGGCGGCGAGCTGGCCGGCGTCAACTTCGGCACGGTCACGCTCGTGTCGGAGACCGCCGACGAGGCCGTGGTCGAGGTGAGCTTCGAGCTCGCGGGCCAGACGTCGAGCGAGCAGTGGCCGGTCCGCCGGGTCGACGGCGCCTGGAAGGTGCACCTGGAGCCGTCGAGCGCGGGCTGACCCCGACCGCCCCCCGTCGCAGCGCATCCGCCGGCCGTCCGGGATGCGCCCGTGCGCCGCCCCTGACCGTAGCCTGAGCGCGCACATGCACCCCCGCGCCCCCGCCCCGCCGAGCTTGAGCACCGTCGCCGACCGGGTCGACGAGCGGCTGGCCGCCCTGTTCGCGGCCGAGACCACCCGCTGGCGGCAGGTCGACGACGCCCTGGTGGCACCCCTGGAGGCGCTCCGGCGGCTGGTCGAGGCCGGCGGCAAGCGGCTGCGCCCGGCCTTCTGCCACTGGGCGTTCGTCGGCGCGGGCGGCGACCCCGACGACCCCCGGATCGTCGATGCGGGGGCCGCGTTCGAGATGCTGCACGCGTTCGCCCTCGTGCACGACGACGTCATGGACGACTCGGCCACCCGCCGGGGCCGGCGGGCCGCACACCTCGTGTTCGCCGACGAGCACGCGGGCGGTCGCTGGCGGGGCGAGGCCCGCCGCTTCGGCGAGGGGGCTGCGATCCTGGCGGGCGACGTGGCCCACGTCTACGCCGACCTGCTGCTGGGCGACGTGCCGCCCGACGCCGCCCGGGTGTGGCACGAGCTGCGGCTGGAGCTCAACGTCGGCCAGTACCTCGACCTGCTGGGCACCGCCCGGGGCGACCGCGACCTGGAGCTCGCCCACCGCATCGCCCGCTACAAGTCGGGCAAGTACACGATCGAGCGGCCCCTGCACGTGGGCGCAGCGCTGGCCGGGCGGCTGGGCGACCTCGAGGGACCGCTCTCCGCCTACGGCGACCCGCTGGGCGAGGCCTTCCAGCTCCGTGACGACGTGCTGGGCGCGTTCGGCGACCCCGCGCGCACCGGCAAGCCGGTGGGCCAGGACCTGCGGGAGGGCAAGCCGACCCCCCTGCTGGCGCTGGCCCACCGCCGGCTCACCGGCGACGGCAACGGGGCGACCGGCCCCGCCCGCGTGCTCGACCGGGTCGGCGACCCCGCCCTGTCGGACGACGACGTGGCCCGCATCCAGCAGGTGCTGGTCGACACGGGGGCCCTCGACGCGGTGGAGGCGCTCATCGACTCGCTGACGACCCGGGCGGTCGAGGCGATCGAGGCGACCGAGGTGACGCCCGAGGCCCGTGACGAGCTGGTCGACCTGGCCTGGTTCGTCGCCGGTCGCGATGCCTGACGCGTTCCGGTGACGCATCTGGTTGGGAGCCAACCAGATGTGTCACCAGAAGCCGGCGGCGGGCGGTCAGGTCGCCAGGAACGGCTCGGTCGCACGGCCGCGGGGCAGGTCCCGCACGCCCGGCTCGCCGGCGACGGCCTGCAGCCACGGCGGCCGGACCCGGGCGCAGACGACGAGCGCCGTGTCGAGCCCCGACAGCGTGGTCGCCTGGCGTGCGTAGGTGGCGGCGTAGTCGGCGGGGCGGACGTCCTGGCTCAGCTCCAGCAGCGCGTACGGGTCGGGGGTGCCGGACTGGGCGAGCGGCTCGGGCAGCACGAACGGCGTGGTCGGCTCCGGTCCGCCGCCGACCAGGCCGGGCCCGTCGTCGAGGACGGCGCCGCGCACGACATCCGGCCGCGACCCGGCGGTCAGCAGGGCGACGTAGGCGCCGAGCCCCCGGCCGACGAGGGTGGCCGGGCCGAGGTGGGCCAGGGCGGCGTCGACGTCGCCCATGAGCACCTCGCAGTAGTAGCCACCGCCGGTGGGGAGCGACGAGGCGCCGTGGCCGGTGAAGTCGAGACCCCAGACGGCGCCGGGCCAGGGCGCGAGGTGGTCGGGGACGATCGCGGGCGTGTGCTCGCCGAGGCCGTGCAGCAGCAGGAGCGGGTGGGTCCGCCCGCTGCCGTCGCCGTCGCGCAGGTGGTGCAGGGCGAGCTCGATCCTGTTGTGGCGGACGACGACGGTCGGGACGGCGGGGGCGGTCATCGGGGCGTCCCCAGGAAGTCGAGCACGAGATCGGCGATGCGGCGGGGTTGCTCGATGTGGACGAAGTGGCCGGCGTCGTCGACGGCGGCGACGTGGCTGCCCGGGGGCAGGCTACGGGCCACCTCGTCGGGCGGCGTGCCCCACCCCATCCGCTCGGGCTGCATCCCGAGCACGGCCAGCATGGGCGCCCCGAGGCCGGGCAGCCGGGCCATCGCCCACTCCGGCCGCCAGGGGCCGAAGCCGCCCAGCCGCAGCGACGGATCGATCTTCCAGCGCCAGCCGTCGGGGTCGTGGCGGGCGCCGACCGACACGAGGTAGCGGAGCCACTCGCGGGACAGCCGGGGGTTCATGGCGCCCCGCCGCTCGGCCAGGCCGTCGAGGGTGTCGGCGCGGCGCTGCTTGGTGGCGACGCTGCGGCGGAAGTCGAGCCAGCCCGCGAGGTCGCCGGCCAGCATCTTGGTGCGCTCGTGGTCGGGCACGTCGGGCATCGACCGGCCGGACGGGAGCCCGTCGAGGTTGACCAGGCGTGTGACGCGGTGGGGCAGGGCCGCGGTGAACTGGACCATCACCGCCCCGCCCTTGGAGTGGCCGGCGACGGGGAGGGGACCGTCGGTGACCGAGTTGACGACGGCCAGGGCGTCGCGGAGGTCGGCCTCCCACGAGTAGAGGGCGGCGTGCGCGGAGTCGCCGTGTCCCCGCTGGTCCCAGGAGACGACCCGCCAGCCGGCGGCGGCCAGCAGGGGCGCGAACACGTCGAAGGTGCGGGCGAAGTCGAACCCGCCGTGGGCCAGCGCCACGGGCGGCGCGCCGCGGTCGCCCCACTCGTGCACGGCGATGCGGACGCCGTGGGAGTCGACGTTGCGGGTGCGGTCGGGCCGCCGGGCCCCGGGGAAGGTGACGACGTCGGACACGACCGAAGATTGACCCACGGGTCAAGGCGGCGGCAAGCGATCCCGGCGTGCCACCGGTCTCCTGTGACCGACGTCATCTGGACAGCGCAGAGCTATCGGAGTTCACATATCACCGATAACGTAACGGCGTTAGCTCCCCCGGAGGGACGCACATGCTCACGCGCTTCGCTCGACTCGCCACCCGCCGCCCGAGGGCCGTGCTGCTGGTCGCCCTCCTCTTCGTCGTCCTCGCCGGCGGCCTCGGCGGCGGCGTCGCCGAGAACCTCGTGTCCGGCGGCTTCGAGGACCCGGCCACCGAATCGGCCCGGGCCGGCGAGGCACTCGCCGAGCGGTTCGACACCGGCGTCCCCAACCTCGTGCTGCTCGTGACCGCCGACGACGGCGACGTCGACACCCCCGAGGTCGCCGCCGCCGGGCGGGCCGTCACCGACGATCTGGCCGCCGAGGACGGCGTGCGGGACGTCGTGTCGTACTGGTCGGAGGGCGGCGCTCCCCCGCTGCGCTCCGACGACGGCCGCCGGGCCCTGGTCATCGCCCGCATCGAGGGCGACGACGACCAGGTCGAGGAGCGCATCGCCGACCTGGCCCCCCGCCTCCGGCGCGACGACGGACCGGTGACCGTGGAGGTCGGCGGGTCGGCCGCAGTGTTCCACGAGGTCGGCAGCACCATCGAGGAAGACCTGCTCACCGCCGAGATGATCGCCCTGCCGATCACCCTCGTGCTGCTGGTCGTGATCTTCGGCAGCGTCGTCGCCGCCGCCCTGCCGCTCGCCATCGGGATCATGTCGATCATCGGCACGTTCCTGGTGCTCCAGGTCATGACCGGGTTCACCGACGTGTCGGTCTACGCCCTCAACCTCACCACGGCGCTGGGCCTGGGCCTGGCCATCGACTACAGCCTGTTCGTCGTCTCGCGCTACCGGGAGGAGCTCCGGGCGGGGCACGCCCCGCGGCCGGCCGTGGTCCGGACCGTCCGCACCGCCGGCCGGACCGTCGCCTTCAGCGCCCTCACCGTGGCCGCCTCGCTGTGCGCCACCCTGGTGTTCCCGCTGCCGTTCCTGCGCAGCTTCGCCTACGCCGGCGTGGCCGTGGCGCTGCTGGCCGGCCTGTTCTCACTGGTCGTGCTGCCCGCCATGCTGGCCCTGCTCGGGCACCGCGTGAACGCCCTCACCCTGTGGCGCCGCTCGGTGACGCCGCCGAGCGAGGGCATCTGGCACCGCATCGCCACGTTCGTCATGCACCGGCCGGTCCCCGTGGCCACGGCCGCCATCGCCCTGCTCCTCCTGCTCGGCGCGCCGTTCCTCGGCGTGCGGCTGACCCAGCCCGACGACCGGGTGCTGCCGCCGGGCGCCGACGGCCGGGTGGTGGGCGACGTCATCCGCGACGACTTCTCGTCCGAGGAGGCCGGTGCCCTGTCGGTCGTGTCGGCCCCGCGGCCGGGCGGGATCGCCGACACCGAGGTGGACGGGTACGCGGCCGCGCTGGCCCGGGTGCCCGGCGTCTCGCGGGTCGACGCCGCCACCGGCACCTACTGCGGCGAGGGGATCGCCGCCGAGTTCGGCTGCGAACCCGGCCAGCGGGTGCTCGACCCCACCAGCTCGGCCCGCTACGCCGACTTCACCAGCGGGGACGGCACCTACCTCTCCGTCGTGCCGGCGGTCGAGCCGCTGTCGCCCGAGGGCGAGGACCTCGTCCACGCCGTGCGCGACCTCGACGCCCCGTTCCCGGTGCAGGTCACCGGCCGCCCCGCCGAGCTGGTCGACGTCAACAACTCGCTCTTCGACCGGCTCCCCCTGGCGCTCGGCATCATCGCCGTCATCACCACCGTGCTGCTGTTCATGATGTTCGGCAGCGTGGTGATCCCGCTCAAGGCCCTGGTGCTGAACCTGCTCAGCCTCAGCGCCACGTTCGGGGCCATGGTGTGGATCTTCCAGGACGGCCACCTGTCGGGCACCCTCGACTTCACCGCCACGGGCGGGCTGGCCGCGGCCATGCCCATCCTCATGTTCTGCGTGGCCTTCGGCCTGTCGATGGACTACGAGGTGTTCCTGCTGTCCCGCATCAAGGAGGAGCACGACCACGGCGCCGGCAACGTCCCCTCGGTGGCGGTCGGCCTGGAGCGGACCGGCCGCATCGTCACCGCCGCCGCCGTGCTGATCGCCGTGGTGTTCCTCTCGTTCGCCATCGGACGGGTGAGCTTCATCAAGCTGTTCGGCCTGGGCCTCACCCTGGCCGTGCTGATCGACGCCTTCCTCATCCGGGGGACGCTGGTGCCGGCGTTCATGCGGCTGGCCGGGGAGTGGAACTGGTGGGCGCCCGGGCCGCTGCGGCGCTTCCACGACCGCTGGGGCGTCAGCGAGACCGTCGATCTCGGCGAGGACGACGCCCAGGTCGTCGACGTGGACCAGGCAGGCCGGGACCGCGAGCGCGATCCTGGGGAGATGACGGGAGATCTCAGCCGGACATGACGTCGCCGGCCGCGCCGACCGCCGGACGCCGCCCCCGCCTTCCCCGAGGCGCGGGGCGGCAGCTCCGCGACGAGATCCTGACGGCCACCGAGCGCATGCTGCTGGAAACGGGTTCGACCCAGGCCGTCTCGATCCGGGCCGTGGCCGACGCCGTCGGCGTCACGCCGCCCTCGATCTACCGCCACTTCGCCGACAAGACCGAGCTGATCTTCGAGGTCTGTGCCCGCCACTTCACCGCCCTCGAGGAGCACATCGCCCGGGCGTGCGAGGGCATCGGCGACCCGGTCGAGCGGCTCGCGGCGCTGGGGAAGGCCTACATCGAGTTCGGCGTGGCCAACCCGGAGCCGTACCGGGTCATGTTCATGACCCGCCCCGACGTGGCGCCCGAGCAGTACAAGGGCGAGATGCTCGCCTCGTCCAACTCCTTCGCGGTGCTCATGCGCTGCGTGCAGGACTGCATCGACGCCGGGCGCTTCCGGCCGGAGTACCGCGATGCCTTCGCGCTCTCGCTCGGGTTCTGGGCCCGTGTGCACGGGCTGACCTCGCTCCGGGTGAGCAAGCCCGACATGGCCTGGCCCGACGACCCCCGGTTCATCGACGACTACACCGACATGTGCCTGTGGGGCGTGGTGCGCGGGGACGGGTAGCGGGCGCTCAGCGCAGCGTCGCGCCGGCGATCGCGCCCGTCTCGGGCCCGGCCCGGGCCACGACCAGCCCGCCGGGTGACCACACGGCCGAGTGCCCGGCCGCCCGGTCGTAGCCGCCGCCGGTGGAGCCCGCGAAGCTGGCCACCGCCACCCATACCTGGTGGTCGGTCGCCACGCGGCGGGCCCGCTCCTCCTGGATCGCCAGCTCGTCCGTGGCGTGCAGCACACCGGCGACGTAGACGTCGATCCCCAGGGCGGCGGTGTCGGACGCGTGCTGCGGGACGCCGGTGTCCTTGCAGATGGCGAGGCCGAGCCGCCAGCCGTCGACGGCGAGCACGGCGGGCTTGCCGCCGGGGCGGAACCGGGCGGGCTCGTCGCCGCCCAGCCACATCTTGCGGTACGCCACGGTGGCCCCGGTGCCGTCGACGGCCAGCATCGCGATGTGGCACCCGCCGTCGTCACCCGCCACCGGGGCGCCGGCCAGGGCGTGCGCGCCGGTGTCGGCGCAGGCCGCCACGAGCGGTGCCAGCCGCGGGTCGCCGGCGGCGAGCGTGGGGGCGTCGAGCTCGTAGCCGGTCAGGGAGAGCTCGGGGAAGACGACCACCCGGGCGCCCGCGGCCCGCACGGCGGCCGCGTGGGCCCGGGCGTTGGCCGCGACGTCGTAGGGCACGCACTCGGGCTGGGCGACGGCGATGGCGAGGGGCGGGGCCACGGGGGGGATCGTGTCACGCGTCGCCGGGATCGGCGGACCAGTCGCGGTCGGGCGACAGGTAGATGAGCGGCAGGCTGGCGGCCGACACGAGCACCTTGACCGTGAGGTTCACGACGAAGATGTCCCACACTGCACTCCAGGGCAGGGTGAGGGTGTCGTCGGTGAGGAGGGGCAGCGACCCGAAGGCCAGCACCGCGAACAGCGCGTTGTCGACCGGCACGCTGACCGCGTTCGACACCGCCACCCGCGCCCACTGGTAGTGGGTCGTCACCCGGCGGACGAACCAGTGGTACACCTCGGTGTCGAGCAGCTCGCTCACCACCTCGGCGACGATCGAGGCGACCACGATGCGCCACAGCGGGCCGAGGACCAGCCGGAACTCCTCGTCGAAGGGGTAGCTGGCGTCGCTCGGGACGCGGGCCGCCCACTGCAGGTAGAGGGCCATGCACAGGTTGACGACCGCGGCCGTGACGACCAGCGTGCGGGCGGCCCGCCGGCCCAGCGTCTTGTGGACGACGTCGCGCAGGGTGAACGTGATCGGGTAGATGAACGTGCCCATGTCGACCGCCCGGCCGAAGGTCGAGCCGATCTTCACGCTGGTGATGTCGGCGATGACCTGGGCGCCGGCGTAGGCGCCGACGGCAACGACGGCGAGGCGGGGCACGGTCGCCGCGGGCAGCAGCCGCCCACGGGTTCGGGGGACGGGCCCGGCCGCGGGCGCGGCCACGGACGGGGACGGGGGCGCGGACGGGGACGCGTCGGGGGACGGGGGCGCGGTCGGACCGACCGGTTGCATGAGGGTGACCTCCGGTTTTGTTGAGGCGGGTAGCCGGTACCGCCGGGCGACCAGTGTAGGTTCCGCGCCCGTGACCACCCGCACCGTGGCCGTCGCCGGCGGCCGGACCGTGACCCTCGACGACGAGGGCGACCCGGACGGAACCCCCGTCGTCTACCTGCACGGCACCCCGGACTCGCGGCTCGCCCGCCACCCCGACGACGGGCTGGCGGCCGCGGCCGGCGTGCGGCTGCTGGCGATCGACCGGCCCGGCTACGGCGGCACGTCGGCGCCGGCGGGCGGCTGGACACCGAGCTGGCCCGCCGCGGTGGCCGTCGACGTGCGAGCCGCCCTGGACGCGCTCGGCGTCCGGGACTTCGGTGTGCTGGCCTGGTCGGGCGGGGCGCTCACCGGGGTGGCCCTGGCGGCCGCACCCGGCCTCGCCGGCCGGGTGACCGCGCTCGGGATCGTGGCCGGGCTCGTCCCCCGCCAGGCCTACGACGAGCGGGACGTGCGGGCCGCGGCCGAGCACCGGCTCGGCCTGATGGAGCTGGCCGACGTCGTGCCGCCGGGCGAGCTGGGCCCGGAGGTGGCGCCGATGCTGGCCCCCTGGCCCGCCGACCTGGCGCTGGCGGCCGAGCACCAGGCCGAGCACCGGGACGCCGCCGGGCGGGCCGAGCTGGCGGCCGTCCCCGGCGGGGTCGAGGTCATGGCGGCGGCGCTGGTCGAGGCGGTCCGGCCCGGCCTGGACGGCGTGGCCGCGGACGTCGAGGCCCAGGCCCGACCGCTGCGGGTCGACCCGGCGGCGATCCGGTGCCCGGTGCACCTCTGGTACGGCTCGGCCGACACGGTGACGCCTCCGGCGTTCGGCCGCTGGTACGCGGCGTGGCTGCCGCGCGCCCGGCTCACGGTCGTCGACGGCGCCGCCCACTACCTCACCTTCACCGCCTGGTCCGAGATGCTCCGGGCCCTGGCGGCCCCGGCGGCCTGACCCAACTCGCGACCGGTTGGCGGACCCACCTGCCCATGCCGGCCATGCCGGCGGCGGCGGACGCGCCGGCGGGGCCGGGGCTACGTTGCGGTCCATGCCCCGCCTGCGCCAGGTCAGCCGCGACGAGGCCGACGCCCCGATCGTCGGCGCCATGTACGACTTCGTGTTCGGCCCCGGGCGCGACCCGGTGGCCGAGCCCGGCACCGCCACCGGCACCCCGGGCGACTGGTGGACCACGTTCGCCCTCGTGCCCGACGTGCTGGAGCACTGCGTCGGCGGGTTCGCCCTGTACCGCTCCCCGAAGCGGACGCTGCCCGCCGAGCTGCGGGAGCTGGGCCAGATCCGCTGCGGCTGGGCCCGCCAGAGCCAGTTCGTGTTCTCGCAGCACGCCAAGTCGTGCCGGGCGCTGGGCATGCCCGAGGAGAAGATCGCCGCCGTGCCCCACTGGCCGGTGGCCGACTGCTGGTCCCCGGCGGAACGCGCGGTGCTGGCCTACACCGACGCCCTGGTGCTGGAAGGCGGCCGGGTGTCCGACGGCGTGTTCGCCGCCCTGCAGGAGCACCTGAGCGACGAGCAGATCCTGGAGCTGACGTACATCACGTGCCTGTACGAGATGCACGCCACCATGAGCCGGGCGCTGCGCACCGAGTGGGACGACCGCGACGAGGCCATCGTCGAGGTGCCCGGCGACCACGCGTCGCTGGCCCCCGAGGTGGGCGTCGAGCCGGGGCGGACCGCGGCGGGCTGAGCGCCGCCGGCCGCTACCGCGCCGGCGCGGGCACGGGCGTCCACTCCGCCCGCATGTGCTTGATGCCGTTGATGAAGTTCGACCGCAGCCGCTCCGGCTCGCCGGCCGACCGGATGTCGGGCAGGCGGCGCAGCAGCTCGCGGAACATCACGCCGATCTCGCGCCGGGCCAGGTGGGCGCCCAGGCAGAAGTGGGGCCCGGGGCCACCGAAGCCGATGTGGTCGTTGGGGGTGCGGCCGACGTCGAAGCGCAGCGGGTCGTCGAACACCGTCTCGTCGCGGTTGCCCGACCAGTACCAGAGCACCACCTTGTCGCCCTCGGAGAACTCGCGGCCGGCCAGCCGGACGCCGTCGCGGGTGACGGTCCGGCGGAAGTGGATGACCGGCGACGCCCAGCGGACGATCTCCTCGACCGCGGTCGGCGCCATGCCGTCGACGTCGTCGAGCCAGCGCTGCCGCTGATCCGGGTGCTCGGTGAGCACCCACAGGCCGTGGGCGATGGCGTTGCGGGTGGTCTCGTTGCCGGCCACCACCAGCAGCACGAAGAACGACGCCAGCTCCTGGGGCGACAGGTGCTCGCCGTCGACCTCGCTGGTGACGAGCGCCGTGACCAGGTCGTTGCGCGGGTCCTTGATGCGGGCCTCGCCCAGCTCCTGCACGAGCTGGGCCAGCTCGGCGCCGGCCGTGAGGATGGCCCCGGTGACCGCCGCCGGGTCGTCGAGCGGCACGTACTCGCCGTCGGTGAACCCGAGGATCACGTTGGTGCGATCGAAGACGAACCGCTCCTGGCTGCGGGGGATGCCCATCATGTCGAGGATGATCCGCAGCGGCAGGCGGGCCGCCACCTCGGTGACGAAGTCGGCCTCGCCCCGCTCGGCCATCTCGTCGACGATCTCGGCCGCCACGCCCTCGACGTCGGTCCTCATGGTCTCGAGCTGACGGGGCGTGAACCCTCGGGAGACGATGCGGCGCATGCGGGCGTGCCGGGGGTCGTCCATGTTGATCATCGAGCCGAAGAACTCGGCGAAGTCGGGCGGCAGGTCGGCGATGTTGGTGCCCTGGCCCGAGCAGAACAGCTCGGGGTGCCTGCTGGCCTCGACGATGTCGGCGTGGCGGGTGATGCAGACGTAGGGCGTCTCGGGCAGGCCCATCTCGGGCAGCGCGGGCAGCACCATGTCGGCCGCCGGGCGCTCGGCCCGCAGGGCGGCGAACGCGGCCGCCCGCTCGTCGAGCGGCCGTGTCCACCACTCCAGGTCGGACAGGTCGATGTCGTCAACCGCAGGTGCCGTCGCCATGGGGGCACTGTACTTGTCAGCCGTCAAGGCGACCGAGCCTGCGGACGGTGTCACGGCAGGTCCGTACTCGTCGGGCATGGCTACCTGGACCGAGTTCGCAACCGAGGCCCCCGACCTCGCCACGCTGGCCGAGGGTCGCTTCGCCGCCACGGGGCTCATGCTGCTGGGGACGCTGCGCAGCGACGGCTTCCCGCGCATCAGCCCGATGGAGCCGGTGCTGGCCGGCGACCGGCTGGCGCTGCACGACGGCCGGCTGTGGCTCGGGATGATGGCGGGCTCCACCAAGTCGCGTGACCTCCGGCGGGACGGCCGCTTCTGCCTCCACAACGCCACGGCCGACAAGATGGTGACCGAGGGCGACGTGAAGCTGTGGGGCGTGGCCACCGCCGTGACCGACCACGACACGTTGCAGCGGTTCTCCGACGACATCTTCGCCTCGGTCGGGCACCGGTTCGAGGTCGGCGAGTTCGACGCGTTCGAGACCGACCTGGTGGGGGCCGCGTCGGCGACCGTCGGGGACGACATGATGATCGTGACGACCTGGCGGCCGGGGGCCGGGGTGCGGATGGTCGAGAGGCGCTGACCCCGGCGCCCACCGGCCCTCGGCGAGGACCCTCAGCGGGGGCGGCGGGTGCGGAGCAGGACCTCCTGCACCACGGTGGCCATGTGGGTGCCGTCCTCGGTGAACAGGTAGCCGACGCTCACGCCCCGCGAGCTCATCAGCCCGTGGCAGGTGAAGGTCTGGAGGTGCCAGGCGTCGGCCACCGCCGGGCGGTGCAGGTAGACCGCATGGTCGAGGCTGGCCGACATGAACTGGCCGTCGAGGGGACCGCCGCGGTCGAGCTCGGGGTGCAGCCGCACCACCGCCTCGGTCGGCAGGTCGTCGGACAGGTAGGCCAGCGCGCAGGCCTGCAGGGCGCGGTCCTCGCCGACCGGCTCGGCCATCCGCATCCAGGCGGCCGACTCGCCCCGCCCGCCGGGCAGCGACCGCCGGTCGAACATGGTGCTCCACGCGTCGTCGGTGAGGGCGTCCGGCGCCGTGGCGGCCGGCATGAGCGCGGTCTGCGCGGTGGGCGCGTCCTCGTCGATCTGGAACGACGCCGTCATCTCCAGGATGACCCCCACCGACTGGCGGGCCGTCACCCGCCGGGTGCAGAACGACCGGCCGTTGCGCACGCGGTCGACCTCGAAGCGGATCGGCTCGTTGCTGTCGCCCGTGCGGACGAAGTAGGCGTGGAGCGAGTGCACCCGGTACACCGGGTCGACGGTGAACGTGCCGGCCCGCAGGCTCTGGGCGACGATCTGACCGCCGTAGAGCCCGCCCCACGGGTACTGGGGGCCGGTGCCGACCCACACGTCGGTGCCGTGGGGTTCGAGGGCCATCATCGTCGCGAAGTCCACCGCCCGAGTCTCCGCCGCGCACCGGCGACCCCGCCATTCGGTCACGACGACCCGTCATTCCGTCACGAGGATGCGCGGACAGGTCACGACGCTGCCGGTCACCGTGCTGCATCGCCGATCGGCCGATCTGTCGAGCTGGTGCCCCCGCGCCAAATCGCCACGCGTAGGCCGTGGCGAGTGCCCGATCCGATCGGCCTCACGAGGAATGCACCGCTCGGGCAGGATGAGACCGTGTTGTTCGCAGAGGTCGTCGCCACCACGGGCACGGTGGCCGCCACGCGGGCCCGCTCGGCGAAGGTCGCCGCGCTGGCCGACCTGCTGGCCCGGCTCGCGCCCGGCGAGCTGCCGGTGGTCGTGGCGGTGCTCACCGGGGCGCCCCGCCAGGGCCGCATCGGGGTGGGGTGGCGCACCGTGCAGGCCATCGAGGCCGAGCCCGCGGCCGAGCCCTCGCTGGCGGTGCTCGACGTCGACGCCGCGCTCGACCGGCTGGCGGGACTGCGCGGCGCGGGGTCACAGGCGGCGCGGGCCGCCGAGCTGCGCGACCTCCTGGGCCGGGCGACCCGCGACGAGCAGGACCTGCTCCGGCGCCTGCTGGTCGGCGAGCTGCGCCACGGGGCGCTCGAGGGGCTGGTCACCGACGCCGTGGCCAAGGCCGCGGGCGTCCCGCTGACCGCGGTCCGGCGGGCGGCGATGCTCGCCGGCGACCTGCCGCACGTGGCCGTGCTGGCCTGCACCGAGGGCGAGGCCGGGCTCGGCACCGTCGGGCTCACCCTGCTGCGCCCGGTCCAACCGATGCTGGCGCAGACCGCGGCCGACATCGCCGAGGCCCTGGCCGTGGCCACGGGCCGGAAGCCGGGCGAGATCCCCGGCCGGTCGTCGGTGGAGTGGAAGCTCGACGGCGCCCGGATCCAGGTCCACCGGGCCGGCGACGACGTGCGGATCTTCACCCGCAACCTCAACGACGTCACCGACCGGCTGCCCGGCATCGTCGACCTGGTGCGGTCGCTGCCGGCCGACCGGCTGGTGCTCGACGGCGAGGCGGTGGGGGTGGGCGAGGACGAGCTGCCCCGCACGTTCCAGGACACGATGAGCGCGTTCGGCAGCGACGACGGCGTCGCCGGGGCGGGCCTGCAGTCCCGCTTCTTCGACCTGCTGCACCTCGACGGTCACGACCTGATCGACGTGCCCCTGGAGGACAGGCTGGCGGCCCTGGAGGGCGTGGCCGGGCCGTGGCGCATCCCGGGGGTGATCACCGCCGAGGTGGGCGAGGCGCAGCAGGTGCTCCACGAGGCGCTGGCCAACGGGCACGAGGGGGTGATGGTGAAGGACGCCGGCTCGGCCTACGAGGCCGGGCGGCGGGGCGGGGCGTGGCGCAAGGTGAAGCCGGTCCACACCCTCGACCTGGTGGTGCTGGCGGTCGAGTGGGGCAGCGGCCGGCGGAAGGGGTGGCTGTCGAACCTCCACCTCGGCGCCCGCGACCCCGACGGCGACGGCTTCGTGATGGTGGGCAAGACGTTCAAGGGCCTCACCGACGAGGTGCTGGCCTGGCAGACCCGGCGGTTCACCGAGCTGGCCACCGACATGGGCGACTGGGTGGTGCAGGTCCGGCCGGAGCAGGTGGTCGAGATCGCGCTCGACGGCGTGCAGACCTCGACCCGCTATCCCGGCGGCGTGGCGCTGCGGTTCGCCCGCGTGCGGCGCTACCGCGACGACAAGTCGCCCGCCGAGGCCGACACGATCGACGCCGTGCGGGCCCTGCTCCCCGGCCGCTGACCGCCGGCACGGGCCGGCAGGGCGCGACGCGCGGCGTCCCCCGGTGGGACGAGAACCACCGGGGGACGCCGGTCCGGCGGTGACCGCACGCCCTGGTGCGCGGGTGGTCAGCCGCCAGGCCCGCCGCGCCCC
>DASSGC010000068.1:0-3234 GCA_035693765.1 Acidimicrobiales bacterium | reverse complement strand
AGAAGCGGTGCAGCCCCGCGGGCAGGGCGGTGGCCAGGCCGGCCCGCTCATCGGCGGGGAGCTTGTCGGTCCCGGTGATCGCTTCTTCGAGCTGGGCGACGAGACGGTCTCGCACGAGGGCGTCGCGGCGGGCTTCGTCGGGGTTCCGGCAGATCACGAACCGGTCCCGCATCACCCCGTCATCGATCACGACCTCTTTGACCTCGAGGTTGCCGGCCACTTGGTGGTAACGGCCCTGGCGCGACAGCGCCACCTTCGCTTCGGCCTGGTCGCCGCGGAGCTTCTCGCCCACGATGTAGTTCCCGCCCCCGCGCTGGAGGTAGCGGCGGTTCTGTTCCGAGGAGAACCCCCGATCCGCGACCCACACCACCCGCCCGAGCCGCCACGCCCGCAAGTCGTCTTTGACCTGGCGGATCAACGCCTGGTCGTTGGTGTTGCCGGGCCAGCACCACACCCGGATCGGGATCCCGGTGCGGGTCACGGCCATGCCGATCACGATCTGGGGCAGATCGGGCCGGTGGTCCTTGGAGTGGCCGAAGGTCCGGAACCCGACCGTGGCACCCGCGGCGGGCTCATCGGGTGTCTCGGTCTCGAAGAGCGACTCCGTGAGCTGCTCGCCAAACACAAGGTGACCTTCCAGCGCACCAAGACCTGGAAGGAGTCCAACGACCCCGAACGCGACGCCAAGCTCGACCGGATCGAGCATGTCATGGAGCATCATCCGGACCGCTGCTTCGCGTTCGACGAGTTCGGGCCGTCGGCCATTCACCCTGTCGGCGGCTGCTGCTGGGCGGTGAAGAACAAGCCCCAGCGGCTGCGGGCCAACTACCACAAGCTCTGCGGGGTACGGCAGTTCCACGCCGCGTACTCCCTCGGCGACGACACCATGTGGGGCGTCTGCCGAGCCAAGAAGTCGATCGCCAACAGCCTGGCCGCGATCAAGAGCTGCCGGGCGGCCCGTCCCGACAGCGACGCGATCTACGTGATCCTCGACAACCTTTCCGCGCACAAGGCCAAGAAGATCAGGGCGTGGTGCGCCAAGCACAACGTCGAGCTGTGCTTCACGCCGACCTACAGCTCGTGGGCCAACCCGATCGAGTGTCACTTCGGGCCGTTGCGCGAGTTCGTGCTGAACAACTCCGACCACGTCAACCACACCGTGGTGACCCGCCGCATCCACTCGTACCTCAGGTGGCGCAACGCGAACGCCCGCGACCCCGAGATCCTGCGGCTTGAGCGCAAACGCAGAGCGGAGATCCGCGCCGAGCAACAGCGCCGCTGGGGACGTCCCGCACCCCGCGCCGCTTGACCCGGCGGCGACCGGGTCCTCCCTCAGCGAATTGCCCTGCTTCGCCGCGCCTGCGTGGTCGCTCAAGGCCAGCCCGCCAGACCACGCCGGCCTGACGGGTCGCCAACCGCCGTCCGAAACCCGCCCGCGGACTGCTTGACAAATCGCGCAGCGCGCAAACGTTTCCGGTCACGGCACTAGCAGCGTCGTCGGCCGGCTCGGCGGCGACGGAGGGCACCGACGCGGAGGGCGGTGCGGACCCGGCGGCGCTGGGTGGATCGTGGTTGGACTCGGTGATCATCCTGGCCGTGGCGCTCGTTGCTGCGGCGGCCTCCTGTGGGCACATGCTTGAAGTCGCCGTGTGGGCTGGCGAGCCGTTGTGGCTCGCCAGGGCGTTCCCGGTGACCGCCGACGGCCTGGTGCTCGCAGCGTTGCGGCGGGGCCGTCAGGGCCGCTGGTGGCTCGCCCTGGGCATCGCCGTATCGGTGGCCGCCAACATGTTGGCTCGCTACCCCGACCTGGCCGCCACGGCCGGGCCGGTCGTCTCGGCGTGGCCGCCTCTGGCGCTGTTCGGGACTCACCGGCTTCTGCATGCCCGGAGGTTCCAGCCATGACCGCCAGCTACTGGGGTGTGCTCGCCCGGGAGCACTGGCAGCGTCACCTCCCCCGGTGCCTGGCCGAACTGGACGACCCCGACGCGTTCTTCGACGCCCTCGAAGACGAGGCACAGGAGTACCACACGGCTATCCGTAACGGCCTGCTCAAGGGGCTCAACCCCCACGACGTCGAACCCGGCGACGGGCCCGGACCGTGGCGGATCGCCCAACGCACCGCCCCGGACCGGGTGATCTCCACGGTCGATCCCGAGGCGCGGCACGTGCACAAGACCCGCCACGCCTACCGGGACGGCTACACGGCGCACATCGCGGTCGAGCCCGACACCGGGCTGGTCACCGACTGGGAGCTCACCGCCGGCAACACCGGCGACGCCGCAGCGGCACCCCGGCTGCTCGACAGCAAGCCCGCCGGCACCGAGGTGCTCGGCACAGGTCACCGGTTGCCCGTAGCGGTCCGCCTGCACGGGTGACTAGTGGTGCTACTCGGCTTCGAAGTCATCGAAGACAACCAGACCATCAATTCGCTCAAGTTCCTGAGCGATCTCCTCCGGCTGCGCGCCTTCGAGCAGAGCAGCCACGTACCAAGGGGTTCGCTCCGAAGTCCTCGCAGCACGTGGTCGAAGTTGGGCTCGGCCCGTCGCGACCGGCGCGTCGTCGCCGGTGGTCGCTCGCCTGGGATGGGCGGCGTTGATCGCACACGCCGAACCGGCTGGTGACGGCGCTTGCGGCCAGATGACGTCGACAATGCAGTCATCTCACTGAAGCGACGGGCCGCGCGGCACCCGTACCGTCGAGTGACGACAGTCCCTCGAGCGGAGGAACGCCGATGCCGACCGTTGCTGGGACTCATGAAGAGTGCGCGGCTTGTAGAGCTGGGGCGCGGTCCCCACGCACTCCCCTGGACCCATGCGGACGTTCTGACCAGGGCGCTGCTCGACTTCATCGCCGGCCAATGACGAGATGATCATGCTGGTCAACCGGGACGTCGGAACAGCTGGGGACCTCAGGGGCTGCGATGCCGACCTGCGGGATCCCGGGGCGGTCGGTGTGGCGACCGGGGTGGCCCGAATCCCCGATCCTGCGCCGACCGTCGGCGTGGCATCGACGCCTGGTGCGGTCCTCCTGGGGAGGCAGGCCGAGTGCCGGACGCTCGACTGGTTGATCGAGGCTGTGCGCGGCGGCCAGAGCCGCAGCCTCGTCGTGCGCGGCGAGGCCGGCGTCGGCAAGTCCGCGCTGCTGGAGCAGGCAGCTACCCGGGCTGCGGGCTGTCGCATCGAGCGCGCCGTCGGGGTCCAGTCCGAGCTGGAACTGCCGTATGCGGGGCTACAC
>DASSGC010000067.1:0-5734 GCA_035693765.1 Acidimicrobiales bacterium | reverse complement strand
CCGGCGACGGCGACGTTCAGGCTGGCGCCCCGCCCCGGCCCCGTGACGCCCGGCGCCAAGTCCCGGCCCCGCGACCTGCGCCGGCTGCGCCGCCGCCCGCACGGCTGCTGGGACCACCTGATCGTCGCACCGCTCTGGGTCGCCTACGACGCCAACCTCGGCACGCTCCTGCGCACGTGCGATGCGGTCGGGGCGTTCGGGCTGTGGGGTGTGACCGAGCGGATGTCGAGCCTCGACGAGGGGTTCGAGCGCCTGTGGCGTCACGGGCAGATCCGGCAGGAGCTGGCCGAGGTCCTCGACGTGCTCGCGGATCGCGCCACGGCGCTCGTCCGGCCGCTCGGCCTGCCCCAACCAGTGCCGATCGGCGTCCACGCCCGCTACGCCCGGGACGAGATCCTCGCCGCGTTCGGCATCGGCTCGGCGGACCGCCCGCCCAGCGTCCGGGAAGGCGTGAAGTGGGACGCGGCGAGCCGCTGCGACCTGTTCTTCGTCACCCTGACCAAGAGCGACAAGGACTACTCACCCACCACCCTCTACCGCGACTACGCGATCGCGCCCGACCTGTTCCACTGGGAGTCGCAGAGCTTCATCGGCCCGGAGTCGATCACCGGCCGGCGCTACGTCAACCACCAGCGGGACGGCAGCAACGTGCTGCTCTTCGTGCGGGAGTACAACACCCGCACCCACGGCGGGGCGATGCCGTACATCGCGCTCGGGCCCTGCACGTATGTGACGCACGAGGGCAGCCACCCGATGGCGATCACCTGGCGGCTGCACCACCGCATGCCGGCGGAGGTCTTCGAGCACGCCCGCGTCGCGGCCGGGTGACCGCTCGACGGCTCTGTCACGGGTTCCGCGTACCTACCGTGGCCGGCCGATGGCCAGCGCCTGCCTCGACGTACTACGCGTCGCCCTCAACCGCGCGACGGCGCGCCAGGAGATCCTCGACGAAGTACGCCACCTTGGCCTCGACGGGTCGACCGGGGTAGCACCGCTCCACCAGGTCGAGGCCCTCCTCGACCGTCGTGAACCCGCAAAGGTCATAGAGCAGGAGCACGTCGTCCTCATCGCGACCGACCCGGCTCGCCAGGAGCTTCGTCGCCAACAGGTAGGTCGGTGACGCCGCGGAGACGGACAGGCACTCGCCGTCGTACACGACACGTCGCTCGCCACGATCGTCGCCAGGTAGGAAGCCCTTGACGCCGTCGTTCAGCCAGTCTGCATCGACATCGTCGTGCCGCGCTGCGACGCGGGCGGCTGCTTCCCGGACCTCGGTTGACGGGTGCCAGATGGCGTCGACGTCACGCGTCGACGGCCGGGCGTCGTACGCGACGGCCATCGCCGCACCGCCGACGACGAACACATCACCGTGGATGCCGGCCGCGCACAGCTCGCCATCAAGCTCTGCGAACAGGGCCAGGATGCGTCGCCGGGAGAGCATCGGGCCCGGGTTCTAGACGTTCGCCAGCGAATCGCGGTGGATGTAGACGCCGTGGACCTTGAACGACATCGGACTGCCTGCGTACTCCCACGCCCGCATCGAGGGCAGATCGGTGACCCACCAGCCGCCCGGGAGGTAACGATCGGGATCGTGTGCCCAACCGGGAACCGACATCTCGGACCGCACGGCCAACCACTCCGCGACAGCGGCCACGAGGGCATCCCAGCCATCGCTCCCCGTGGTCGGCGGGCGCGCGGCGATCATCCGCCGACGCTCGTCGTCGCTCGAGCCCAGGAAGCGATGGACGAACTCGGCGGCACGGCGAACCGGGGTCGAACGATCCACCGGGTCGGAACGAAGATCGCTGGCGATGCACCGGGACAACCCGACGAGGCTGAGCCGATGGTCGGCCCGGGGTTCCACCCGCAGCGCAACGCCGGCGGCCCCGGCGATGCGTTCGAGCGTGTCGAGCGTCGGGCTGACATCGCCCCGCTCGATGCGATGGACGGTGCTCACCGCGACCCCTGCAGCGTCCGCCAGATCGCGCAACGAGAGCCGCGACTCGTGCCGGATCTCGCGCACAACCTCGGACGACCGCATGCCTGTAAGCATATACGCATACAGATGCCTGGCGGGGCTGCGCGTAGCCGTCGACCAGGCGCTGCCGCGATCGGAAGGACGGTCGCACGACGAGCCGACAACCACGGGCACGTCGCCGTGAACCGAGGTGACAGGCCCGCCCTGGGGTGATCGCCCCGGCGCGGGCACCTACCGGGCAGGCGTGTGCTTCTTCACCGCCGCGCCCGCCTTGCTGGTCGCGACCAGCGTTGGCGCCTACCGCGACGAATCGACGACCGCGCGGAGGGCGCCCGGGTGACGTCCGGCGAGGCGGTCGAGCGCCGCCGCGGTCGCCTCGTCGCCCGGCAGGTAGACGACCAGGCGCTGATCGTCCGCGTCGGCCAGTTGCAGGGTCTCGAACGCGAGGCGCAGCTCGCCGACCTCGGGGTGCGCCACGCGCTTGGTCCCCGTGCGCTTGCGCACGACGGGGCGGGCAGCCCAGCGGTCGGTGAAGTCCGCACCGCCTGCGGCGGCGAGATGGGTGACCAGGTCGTGGTCCCGGGGGACGTCGGGCCGCACGGCCGCCCGGAGGTTGGCGACCTGCTCGTCGGCGATGGCGTCCCAGTCGGGGTAGGCGATGCGGGCCCGGGGGTCGGCGAAGGTGTAACGCACCAGGTTGGGCGCCTCGCCGTCGGGCCCGTCGAGCACGCCGAGCGGGCCGGCGATGCGGGCGTACCCGTCCGTCCACGCCAGCAGGTCGCTCAGGCGGTTGAGCACGAACGCCGCCGCCGGCTCCAGGCCGGCGAGCAGCGCCCGCACCGTCGGGCGGACCGACCGGGCCGGTGCGGCCGCCGACGGGCACAGCTCGGCGCCGGCGTTGTGGGCGGCGAAGCGCCGGAGGAGCTCGCGGTCGTCGTCGCCCAGGCGCAGCGCGTCCGCCAGCGCGGCGAGGACCTGGGCCGACGGCCGGCGATCGCGCCCCTGCTCGAGCCGGATCAGGTAGTCGACGCTGATGCCCGCAAGGGTGGCCAGCTCGGCCCGGCGCAGTCCCGGCGTGCGCCGCCGGGACCCGGTGGGCAGACCGACGTCGGCCGGCGAGGTCGCCTCGGCTCGGCACCGCGGACGAGACCATCGCCGCCCCGCCCGGGCCCGAGCCGACGACCGCCGAGATCCGCGCCTGGGCACGCGACCAGGGCATCGCCGTGCCCCCCAAGGGCCGCGTCCGCCGTGACGTCTGGGATGCCGGACACGCCAACCCAGCAGGCCCGGTCAGCCACGCCGGCGACGACGACTGATCGACCCCGTCGCCGCGCGTCCCGCGTGCGCGCCAGTGCGCCCTTCGGTGCGTCGACCTTGCGTAGGTGATGTGGTACGTTGCGTGGTATCTGGGGGATGCTGATAGCGTGAGATATATCACGAATGGCAGAGATGAGGCGAAGGTACAGGGGCATGCGGGTAAACAGCAGAAAATGTGGACCCGCCATGGTGGTTGCCGTGGCGTTGACGCTTGCGCTGGCCGGCGGGGGCTGTGGAGGCGGGAAGTCGGCGGCACCCGACAACGACGACCTGCCCGACACCGCAGAGACCGTGCCGCCCAGCACGAGCTCGCCGGTCACAACGACGGAAGACGCCGTGCGGGAGGCCTATGAGGCCTATGTGGCGATGGTGAACCGCATAACCACCACCACGGTCGACCCAGATGACCCAGAGCTAGCCACTCGAATGGTCGACCCCATTCTCAGTGCGAGTCGGCGCAACCTGACCACTTGGCGCACGGAAGGCCAAGTGTGGGTGGCCGGTGACGTTAGTCGGTTTGACATCGAGGCAGTTGAGATCGATGGCGACACGGCCTATCTGACGGTCTGCTCGGTAGGCAATGACGCCCTCGTCCCTGTAGGCACCGACGACGTTGAGCTGCCCCCCGTCGCGGCAGTCCGCGACAAGGTCACCCTGATCCGGCACGGCGAGGGGTGGCTGGTCCGCAACGTCGATCCGCTTGGGACCTGGGAGGGGGATGATGAATGCGGCGAGTAATCGCAGCTGCGGTGGCGGCGATTGCACTCGGAGTCGGGGTCTCACCAGCGCTCTCAGTACCTCGCCAAGCCGACCCCACGCCATCAACGAGCGGGCAAGACACAGCTCCGGCGGCCATCCCGCTGCCAACCGTGCCCGGCGTGCGCACACGGGCCTTTGCCTCCGGCGGCGAAACTCCGTCGGTGTCGATCACCTACACCGAGTTGCGGGCGGAGGGGTCGCCCGATCCGGGGGCGCCGCCGCAGGTGGTCCCGGCCGCCCGCAAGCGGGTCTGTGAGACCTTCGCGGCGCCTGGTGGGCGGGAGGCTCGGAGCGAGAACCAGAACCTTGCTCCGGTGCCCGGTGGGCTGGTCGAGGGCGAGTGGTACTACTCCAGCTGCAAGTACGTCGACACTGGCGAGCTGGCCAGCTCCCGGTACTGGCAGTACACGCCCGGCGCTCCCGGCGGGCCGGGCCCCGACCTCGGTGAGCTGGCCGACATCGCCTACGACCAGATCCCGCTCGCCTTCCCGGTGCCCCGGACCTCACCGGCGATCGAGATCCGCCAGATCACCGGGCTGCCCACCTGGCTGTGGGTCGACGGCGCCTGGGCGCCCCAGATTGCCGAGGCGAGCCTGGCCGGTCTGACCGTCACGGTCACCGCCACACCCCGCCACATCGTGTGGGACATGGGCGAACGCGACCGCAGCCCCCTCACCTGCACCGGCCCGGGCACGCCCTTCGTGCCCGAGCTCGGCGACGACCAGCACACCGACTGCTCCTACGTGTACCAGTGGGTCTCCGCCGCCGAGCCCGATGGCGTCTACCGCGCCTCGGCCACCATGGTCTGGGACGTGACCTGGCACGCCAGCACCGGCCAGACCGGCGTCCTCGCCCCCGCCTCCCGCACCACGACCTTCGACCTCACCGTCGCAGAGCTCCAGGCCGTCGTCTGCTACGACACCCCCAGCGACTGCCCCGACGCCGACACACCCGCCGCCTGACCGCAGCCGAACCGGGTCGGGAAGGTCGCGCCAGGCGCGATGGAGCCGACCCGGTTCACCGGTGCCGACCTCTTGACCTCAACTCCACTTGAACTCGTACGGTCCCGGCATGACCTTCACGGACGCCGAGCTCGCCTACCTCCGCTCCCAGCCACTCGGTCGCCTGGCCACCGTCGACGGGAAGGGCATGCCCCAGGTCAATCCCGTCGGATTCCGGGTCATGGACGACGGCACGGTGGTCATCAGCGGATGGTCCATGGCCTCCACCCGCAAGTACCGCAACGTCGCCCGTACGGCGCGGGCGGCGCTGGTGGTGGACGACGTCGCCTCCCGCGACCCGTGGGTCGTGCGTGGCATCGAGATCCGGGGCCGGGCTGAGGCCGTGGCGCTCGACGAGCCGGCCATCCCCGGGACCACCAACGACGTGATCCGCGTCCACCCCGACACCGTCTTCTCGTGGGGCGTGGAACCCGGAGTCACCGGCATGGTGCGCCGCGGCACGACGACCGACGACAAGCCGCAGGGCGACCTCGCCGCTCGCTGACGACCGAGACCCCCGGGGCCTGCCACCCGGTCGGTGCCGCACCCGCGGACAGACGAGCCGGCCGGCCACCCCGGACACGCGACAGCGCCACCCCGCCACCACACCCAGCCTCCCGCACCGCCAACGACCCGACGACCTGCCCGACCACAGGGACACCCGCCAGGCCCGCCACCC
>DASSGC010000066.1:0-20415 GCA_035693765.1 Acidimicrobiales bacterium | reverse complement strand
GGGCGGGGGCGCCGGGCGACGCCGAAGCTGTGGATTCGGGTTGTGGTGGGCGTCAGCTCTGCGTGCAGCTCACGTTGCCGCCCGGCACCGGGCCGTTGGCGGTGGGCGAGCCGAAGGTGCAGCTGACGGTGAGGACGAGCGTGCCCGGGGGCTGCTCGACCGTGATGGTCGCCGTGGTGAAGGCCAGGTCGGTGATCTCCTCCGTCCAGTTGGGGTTGGGACAGTCGGGTGCACCCGCGATCGGGCTGACCGGCGGGGTGGTCTCCACCGCGAACGGCGTGTTGCCGTTCTTGATCTCGGACTCGGGGATGGCCTGGCTGCCCGTGACCGTGATCGGCGCGGGGTTCTGCCCCGGCGCCTGGTTCCCGCCCTGGTTCTCGCAGGTGGCGGTGACGTCGGCCGTCGCCGTGAGGGTCACCAGCACGTCGCCGTTGCCCAGTCCGGACAACTCGCCGCTGGCCGCCAGGGTCAGGATGTTGTCGGTGAAGGCGGGCTCCGCGTTGCGGCCGCCCTTGAGGTGGACGCTGGATGCCAGCGCCGTGCTCGTGCCCAAGCTGATGACCGCGGCCACGGTGACGGCGACGAGGAGAGCTCTTCGTATCATGCGCATTGCCTCCTGGGTGGGGGGGGTGGGGGTTCGGGAAGTGGGAGGACCTAGCGGCCACGCGGCGGGTCGCGCGCCCGCGGCGCGCGGTTGCACGGCGGCGGGGGCGGCCCTCTGGCACGTTCCCGGTGCACGCCGGGTCACCCGGATCGCACGACGGCGCCGATCGGCGCCCGGCCGCCGGGGATCGCCAGGACACGCGAGCCGCGCTCCCGGGAAGCGTGCAGTTCGCCACTGCGCGCGCAACCCATATCCGCCCTTCCCCTCGTTCGTCGCCGCACGGGGGCACCGCCGCGTCGACCTGTCGCGGTCGACACACCGCCCTCCGTGACGTGTTTACACCCCGTCTCTTAAACAAGGCTTAAGAGGCCGAGCGGATAGGGCGCTCGCCACGGCCTACGCGTGGGGATTTGGCGTGGAAGCACCAGCTCCACAGCTCGGCCGACCGGCAGCGCAGCACGGTGACACGCGCCGGCGTGACCTATCCGCTCGAGTCCTAAGCGGGGTCGGCGACGAGCCTGCGTCCCCACCGGATGCCGGCCGCCTGCGGCCACCGGGCGAGCGTGGCCGGACGCGAGAAGACCGGGTGGGCCGGGGCGCCACTCGGGGTCGCCCCGGCCCACCCGGCCGGGTTCCTACGGGAGCCTGTCGCTCAGGAGCAGGCGACGTCGATGAAGATCGTCAGCGCCCGCTTGCTGCGGCTGATCCCGACCGGAACCGTCTGGGGCCCGGAGGTCGGCAGCGGCTCGCCGTCGACCCAGATGTCACCCACGTTGCAGCCCTCCTGGTCGGAGATGCTGATGCGGTGGGTACCCGCCTCGACAGCCTCGACATGCGCCTCGTTCAGGACCGACAGCGCCGGGGCGTAGTGCGACCACTTCGTGTTCGACGCGCCCAGCGGATCGGTCCAGCGGACGGAGCGACCCAGCAGCCACGCCTCGCCGGGGTCACGGCTGCCGTCGCCGTCGGCGTCGTCGAAGAAGCGGGTGTCGATCTCCCGCGGGTTCTGGTCGCCGACCTTGAAGTTGTCGCTCTTCGAGTCCGCCGGCACGAAGCCGTGGAGGTTGCCGCCCTCGTAGCCGCAGTCGACGACGTCGAGCCCCGACGCGACGCCGAGCTCCGCGCAACCCGCCAGGAAGTCGTCCACCTGGGTCACGAGGACCTTGTACTCGCCACCGTTGTTCGGGGTGTCGAGGTACGGCATGAGCTGCACGGTCGTGGCCCCGTGATCGACGTCCAGGCCGGTCACGTGCTCGCACCCCGTCGCCACGACGCCGGTGATGATGCCGCCGGCCACCGTGAACTGCCGGCAGCGCGCCGGGTCGGTCGAGAGCAGGACCTTCCCGGACGGGTCGGTCACCTGGAACACGTAGGTGCCGTCCGGCAGCCCGGCCGCGTCCTGGGGCGCCCCGACGCCGGGCCCACCGTCGAGGTACACGTCCTCCTTGCTGGGATAGATGTTGAAGTCCACCTCCGACCCGTCGGCCAGGGTCGTGAAGATCGCTCCGCTCAGTTGTTGTGCCTGTGCTGGCGGACCACCCAGTACCGCGATGGTCGACAACACGAGCCCCGCCATCAACGCTCGTCGCATTCCTGTCCCTTTCTCTGCCCGCCGGACGGCGCGCCGGGCGACACCCTGCACTCGCAAGGTTGCGGACACCATTAAGGGATGCTGAAGACACTCTGAAGCACGCGGTGCGGCCATCCGGCCGCGGAATGAGCGGCGGCATGAGCGAGCGGCATGAGCGAGCGGGATGGCCGGCGCCGGGCGAGCCCGCGCCTGGACGCTCGCGGGGTGCGGCACGGGCGCTCTGCCGGTAGAGCCGAACGGCCCTGGCACCCGAGGGATCGTTGCGGGACGCTCGCACGGCGGGTTGGTCGTCAGGCAACCGGTGGCGCAAAGGAGGTTGGCCACATGGCCGATCCGATCGTGTCCTGTCGAGGCGTGGAGCGGACGTTCCGGAGCGGCGGTCGCGAGACGAACGCCGTGCGCGGCGTCGACCTCGACGTCGCCCCCGGCGAGTGGGTCGCCATCATGGGCCCCAGCGGCTGCGGCAAGTCCACCCTGCTGCACCTGCTCGGCGGCCTGGACAGCCCCGACGCCGGCACCGTCCGGGTCGACGGGGCGGACGTCGGCGGGCTGAGCGAGACGGCGCGCGCCCTGTTGCGGCGCCGGCGGATCGGCTACGTGTTCCAGTTCTACAACCTGGTCCAGGACTTCACGGTCGCCGAGAACGTCGAGCTGCCGATGCTGCTGGCCGGGGAGCGGCGCGGCGCCGCCCGCCGCCGTCGCCGCGAGTTGCTGGAGGCCGTCGGCCTGCCCGACGTCGCCGACGCGTCGCCGTCGCAGCTCTCGGGCGGGCAGCAGCAGCGGGTCGCCATCGCCCGGGCCCTGGCCAACAGTCCCGGCGTCCTGCTCGCCGACGAGCCCACCGGCAACCTCGACACCGGATCGGCCCGCCAGGTGCTCGCCCTCCTCCGGGCGCAGCACGAGGCCGGCCAGACGATCGTGATGGTCACCCACGACGCCCGCGTGGCGGCGGCGGCCGACCGCCTGCTGGTGATGGAGGACGGGCGGCTGGCGGCGGCGGCCGCGGCGCCCGGCGCGGCGACGGGCGCGGCGACGGCGGTCCTGGCCGACCTCGCGCAGGCGGGGGAGTCGTGAGAGCGGCGGCGCTCGCCCGCCTCGTGCGCGGCGAGCTGCGTGGTCGCCGGCTCCGCGCCATGCTGCTGTTCGTCGTCGTGGTCGCCCTGGCGTCGACGTCGTTGATCGCCGGGCTCGGCGGCCAGACGCAGGCCGGGGACGAGTGGGACGCCGCCTTCGACGAGGCGAACGGCGCCCACGTGACCCTCGACGGCGATCCCGAGGTGATGGCCGAGGTGGCGTCCCTGCCGGAGGTCGCCGCAAGCACCCACCCGTACCGCCGGTCCGCGGTCGAGCTGGACCTGCTGGTGGGCGGTGAGCCGGTGACCACCACCTACGTGCGCGAGATGGCGGCCGACGACCTCTCGGAGATCGCCCGGCCACTCCTGCGCGACGGCCGGTGGGCGCGGCCCGGTGCCGAGGACGAGGTGGTGATCGACCGGGCGTTCGCCCTCGAGGAGGGCGTGGCGGTGGGCGACGAGATCGCCGTCGGGACGCCGGGCGGCCCCCGGACGCTCACGGTCGTCGGCCGGGCCATCGACCTCGTCGACTGCTTCTACCCGAACTGCGGGGCGGTGACCGCCTGGGTCGATCCCACGGGCTACCAGCGGCTCGCGGTCGGCAGCACCGAGATGGTGTTCCTGCGGCTCCGCGCACCGTACGCGGACGACCGGTTCATCGCCGGGCTCAACGACTACCCGATCGGCACGCAGGGCTGGATCGACACCCGCGACGACAGCGTGACCGTCTACGAGATCCTCGGCGCCTTCCTCGGCGCGTTCGGCGTGTTCGTGATGATCGCCGCCGCCGTCGTCGTGGCCGGTTCGATGGCCACCCGCGCCGTGGCCCGCCGGCGTGACATCGGCCTCCTCAAGGCGATCGGCGCGACGCCGTCGCAGGTCGCGGCGTCGATCGTGCTGTCCCACGCCCTCGCCGCCGCGGTCGGGGTGGTGATCGGCTGGGTGCTGGGCAGCTTCCTCACGCCCTTCACCGCGGTCGGGCTGGGGGACACGCTCGGGGTGCGCGGGGCGGCCTTCTCGCCGACGAGCCTGGCGACGGCGCTGATCGTCGTCGAGCTGATCGTGGTGGTGACCACCGTGCTCCCGGCCTGGCGCGCCGGCCGTTCGTCCACCACGGCCGCGCTGACCGCCGTCGTCGCCCGTCCCGCCCGTGGACGGCTCCTCGGGCGGGCCACCGCCCGGCTGGGGACGGGTCCCGTCGGCCTGGCCGGCGTGCGTGACGCGTTCGGGCGGCCGGCACGTAGCGCGTTCACCGCGCTGGCGCTGGCGCTGGCCGTCGTCGCGGTGCTCGCCTCGCTGGGCACCCAGCGCACCAGCGACCGGATCTTCGCCGACCCCACGCGCACCGGCGATCCGGAGGACGTGCGGGTCTTCCCGACCGGGGTCGGGTCCGACGTCATCCCTGCCGTGCTGGACGGCGAGCCGGGGGTGGCGTCCTGGTTCACCGAGACCACGCAGGACCTGGCGCTCGACGACGAGACGTTCCTCGGCCGCGCCATGGGCGGCGACGTCGGCCACGCCGGGTTCGACGTGCGGGAGGGCCGCATGTTCGCCCGGGGCGGGGAGGCGGTGGCGGGTTGGGGCCTGCTCAACCGGTTGGGGCTCGACGTGGGCGACCAGGTGCGGGTGGAGGCGAGCGGCCGGCCCATCGAGCTCACGATCGTCGGCTGGTACCGGGAGGGCGAGGACACCGGCGAGGTCCTGCGGTTCCCGCTGGCCGACCTGCAGGGGGTCGACCCGGCGGCGGAACCGGACTGGGCGGGCGTGAACCTGGCGGACGGCAGGGACGCCGACACGGTGGCGGCGTCGCTGCGCCGCCGCCTCGGGGGTGCCGCCCGCGTCGAGGTGGCGACCATCGAGATGAGCGACGAGATCCAGGTCTTCCGCCTGGCCTTCGTGCTCGTGTCCGGCCTGGTGGTGGTCATGGCGCTGGCGAACCTGGCCTCGACCATGCTGCTCGCGGTCCGGGAACGCGCCCACGAGTTCGGTGTGCTCCGCGCCGTCGGCGTGACGCCGCGCCAGGTCGTGGCCATGGTCGCGGTCGGCGCCGCCGCGCTGGCGGTCGTCGCCGCCCTCATCGGGGTCCCGCTGGGGTGGGCGGCCAGCGCCATGGTGACGGAGGTCGTGGGCGTGGCCAGCGGCCTCGGCCCCGGGATCGGCGCCACCCCTGGCGCCGCCGCCGTGCTGGTGGTCGTCCCGGCGGCGGTCGTCGTGGCCGCGGTGCTGGGCGCGGTGTCCGCCCGCCGGGCCGCGGCGGCCGAGGTGTCCGAGCTCGTCAGCTACGAGTGACCGGCCAGCCGCACCCGGGCGGTCCTGGCGGGCGACCGGGCGGGGCGAGGCTCGCCTCACGCGTAGCTGAGCTGCTCGTCGAAGTCCGCCGGGCGACCCTCGACCGTGAGGTCGAACAGGTTCCACATCGGCTCGATGGTGCCGGCGTGGCGGGGATCCTGTCCTGGATCGGTCGGCGCGTAGAGCAGCTCCGAGCCCCAGGTGTGGCGGATGGTCGCGCCCTGCCGGTGGAACACGTTCAGCATCGGCCGCTGGTGCTCCGCAGCCGTTTCGCCGTGGTAGTCACGGTTGTAGGTGGTGCCCAACGTCGACACGAGCCGGAGCCGCCGCCAGCCACGTTCCTCGGCGAAGGCGAGGACCCGCGGCAGGGGAGACTTGGCCGCGGCCACGAGGTTGAGCCGGGGCGCGACGTGCTCGGCGGCGCCGTCGAGCTGGTCGAGCAGCGCGGTGCACGACGGGCACGGGGCCTCGAGGAGCGGGAGCCGCGCCGTCGCCCCGGTCGCGGCGCCCGGACGGTCGTCGCTCGGGTCGCGGGGGAACATCATGCTGTAGATCACGAGGGCGTCCCGCCCCGGCGCGAACAGCTCGGAGAGCCGCACGGCGGTCGGGGCGCCGTCCGCGCCGAGCCCCTGGAAGGCGTAGTCCTCGGGCACGACCCCGCCGGGGGGCAGCGCACGTCGTGCGGCCGCCACCCGTTCCATGCTGCGGCGGAGCTCGATCTCCTGGTCGAGCAGCCGGTTCCGCGCCGCTCGGTACTCCGCGGACTCGCCCGGAAAGGTGATGGTCACGGTGTCGCCTCCCTTCGATCGGTCACGGGTGCGGTGGCGCCGGCGTCGCCGACCGCGCGGCCGCTGGCCGCGCGGTCGACCCGACGCACACAGGGTTCGACCGACCGGGCGGCCCGGACTCATCGCGGGCGGCCGCGGTCCCCGGCGGTCGTGGCGCGACCCGCGGGCGGGCCCGGTCGGCTACCAGGGGTCGCCGGGGCGGTCCTCGCAGGTGATGGGCTGGTCGAGGCCGAGGCGGGCCGTCCCGCGGTAGCGCAGGACCATGATCCCGTCGTCCTCCTCGGCGGTCCGTACGAGGTCGTCGCCGCGCCGGACGTAGGTCGGACCCTGCCAGCGCTCCCAGCCGAGCCGCCCGTAGAACGCATGGCTGCCGGTCGACAGGGCGCCGAGCTCGAACTCCGCCGCGAGCAGCGTCCCGACGGGGCGCATCACCGCCGTACCCAGGCCCTGGTGCCGCCACGGCGCCAGGGTGGTGACGCCCTCCACGTAGCCGGCGCGCAGCCGGCGTCCCCCGACCTCCAGGGTCCGAGCGACGAGGGCGGCATGCGCCAGGGGGGCGCCGTCCGTCGCGATGACGTGCCAGCCGCCGAGCGCGTGCTGCCAGTCGTCGTCCGAGAAGTTGCCGTCGAAGCCCGCCACGAGCAGGGCCCGGACGTCGTCCAGCTCGGCGGCGGACAGGTCGTCGGTGCGCACGATCCGGATCTGCGGCATCCGGTCAGATTGCCGCGGCGGGGGCGGCCGGGCGGGTCAGTTCCCGCCGGGGCGCTCGCGGGGTGGTCCGTCGGGCGGCAGGCGGCCGGGCGCGTCCCAGGGCAGATGGTCGCCGGGACGCACCTTGCCGGCCGCCCGCGACCGCCACGCGGCGACGAACAGGCGCTCCCGCTCGGACAGCCCGGCGACCACCTCGTCGGGGACGTCGTCCTCGTACCAGGCCACGCCGGCCACGGCGGGCCCCGGCCCGGTCCAGTCCGGGGGCGGGGCCACGAGCGCCAGCCGGGGCGGCAGGACCTGGGTGACGAGCCCGACCGCCCGCAGCGCCTCGACGGCGGCGTCGAAGTCGCCGCGCTCGACGATGACGAGCGCCTCGCGCCGCTCAGCGGCCACGACGCTCATCCTCGCCGGTGGCGGACCGCACCGCAATCACACGCGCCACCGCTGGTTGTCGCCGCCGGTCCAGTCCCACTGGTGGAGCGGGGCGCCGTCGGCGGTGGAGACCCCGGTCACGTCGATCACCTTGCCGCTGTGCTTGGCGACCAGGCGGACGAAGCCGGGTTCCACGGGCTCGGGCAGGAACAGCTGGTTGTCGCCGCCGGTCTCCCACCACAGGATGATCCGGGCGCCGTTGCCCGTCGAGAACCCCTCCACGTCGAGCACCAGGCCGGACTCCCTGGACGACACCACCACGTACCCGCCCGGCCGCGGGAACAGCCACCAGAGCTGGCCGTCCCCGGCGAAGTACTCGCACTGCACGACCGGCGCGCCCTCCTCGTAGCTGACCTGCGTCGAGCTCATCGCCCGGCCGCTGTGCTTGGCGAGCAGGGGCCGGTAGCCGTAGCTCCACCGCTGGCTGTGCCTGCGGATCCACGTCCGCTGCACGGCCGTGGCCCCGTTGGCGGCGGACGAGCCCTCGACGTCGAGCGCCTTGCCGCTGTGCCTGGCGGTCAGGCGGAGCTCCCCGGCGTAGTCGATGTTGTCGAGGCGCCAGCGCTGGTTGTCGCCGCCGGTCCAGTCCCACTGCTGGATCACGGCGCCGTCCGCGGTCGACACGGCGCGCACGTCGAGCACCTTGCCGCTGTGGGTGGCAACCGCCCGCACGGACTCGTCGCCCAGCGCCTCGAGGCGCCAGCGCTGGTGGGCGCCGCCGTTGGCATCCCACTGCTGGACCCGGGCCCCGCTGGTGGTCGCGGCGCCCTCGACGTCGAGCACCTTGCCGCTGTGCCGCGCCCGCAGCGGGGTGGTCACCTGCCACCCGAGGTGCCCCTGCGTGTACTCGCACAGCAGGAAGTCGTTGGCCCGCATCAGGCAGGGGACACCGCCGCCGGCGGCGCAGTTCTCGCAGTTGCCGTTCGGGAGCCGGAAGCGGCCCCACCAGCCGCCGCAGTCGCAGCCGCTGCTGCCGTACTCGTCGGGGCAGTTGAAGATGTGCCCGGTCTCGTGGGCGAACACCCGGTCCATGTTCTCGGTGCCCCAGCCGTCGACGGCATAGTCCATGACGAGCCGCGGGCCGCCCAGGCTGGCGTAGGCGAACCACCACAGCGGGTACTTCGTGAAGAAGCCGCAGAACGCCCACCGGGTGCCGAAGCCGGTGCGGAGCCCCTCCACGTAGTCGTAGACGCCGTCCCACGACGGGTCGTAGCCGAGCGCCCCCATGGCCGGGTCGCGCCAGTGGGCCTCGAGGTCCGGCGCAGCGGGGTCGGGCGGCACGCCGAGCGTGACGACGTGGATGTCGTACACGAAGGTGATCCCGGCCAGCGGGTTGGTGGCGGCGTACCAGCCCAGGCCGTTCTGCACCTCGGCGATGATCTTGAGGCGCTCCGCGTCGGGGAACTTCAGGGCGGCGTCCGGCCCTTCCACGATGACGATGCCGACGGCGACGCTGCCCTCGAGGTAGTCGCTGGTGGGGCGGAACGGCGCCCCGACCGGGGCGGGTGCGGCCAGCGGACCGCGCCGCCCCGTCGGCGGGATGCGGCGGGCGTCGGGCGGGACCTCGCCCACCTCGGTGCAGCTTCGCAGGTCCCACACCTCGCCCTGGCGGGGCCGCTGCGCCTTGGCGGCCTGGTAGTCGTCCGACCCGCGCAGCGCCAGCGCCGCCAGCCCCAGCCGCTCGGTCTCGGTCACGTCCGCCAGGCCGGCCAGGTCCGGTGCGCCGGGGACCGCGCGGCCGGGCTGCTCGGGCCCGGCCATGACCCGCACCCGCCCGAACCGGTGGATGGCGCGGGCCTCGCCCGGCGCCGCGCCCGCCCGTGCGGCCGGTTCCTCCTCGCCCTCCAGGACCGCCCACTCGTCGACGTGCAGATCACCGGCCATGGCGTGCTCCCGTGCTCGTGGCCCCGGGGCGCCCCGGCGAGCCGGTTCCCGCGACCCTCGGCCTCGTTTCGTCTCCCACCCACTTCACTCCGTCACCGACGGCGGCGACAGGGCCGAAGGTCCCGCCGGGTGCGCCACGCCCGCCGCCGCGGTGCCGCCCTGGTCGATTAGCGTCGTCCGCCGTGCCCAATGCTGCCGGGACGGCTGTGCCTGCCGGGTCGCTGCTCGACGCCGTCGAGCGCGTGGCCTGGCGCGTGCGGCTGCCCACCCGTCGCTTCTTCCTCGTGGTGGCCCTGACCGCGGGCGGCGTGCTGCTGGCCGCGAGCGTGGTCGGCGCGGCGGTGACGGCGCGCAACGCCGGCACCATCGAGCACGCTCGCGAGCAGGGGCTCGGCGTCGCCCGCGCGGCGACGGAGTTCAGCACCAACCTGGCGGCGGCCGACGCGGCGGCGGCGGGCACGCTCGTCGCCGGGGGCCTCGAGACCCCGGTCGCCCGGGAGGGCTACGTCACCCACCTGCTGGAGGCCTCGTCCGCGCTCACGCGGGCGGGGCTGGTCGGCACGGGCGACGACGCGGAGGACATCCGCGAGCTGGCCAACGGCCTGGTCGAGTACTCCGGGCTGGTCGAGACCGCCCGGGCCAACGCCCGCCTCGGCTACCCGGTCGGCGCCGCCTACCTCGACCAGGCGCGCACCCTCGCCCAGGACGAGCTCGTGCCCCGGGCCGAGCGGCTGCGCCGGGAGGGCGAGCGGCGGGTCGCCCGGTCGGCCAACACCGTCGGCGGGCCCATCGGCGGCCTGGCACTGGTGCTGCTGATCGCCGCGGCGCTGGTGCTCGTGGCGGCCGCGATCCTGGTCGCCGGGCGCACCCGGCGCGCGCTGCACCCCGCGCTGCTCGCCGGCACCGCGGCGATCGTCGCCACGGTGGTGCTGGTGGCGCTGGGCATCTCGCGCCAGAGCGGCGAGATGCGGGCGGTCAACACCACCGAGTTCGACCGCTACATGGCGGCCAACGACGCCTACGCCGCCCTGTCGAGCCTGCGGGTCACCGAGATCGGGGCCGTGGCCGCCCGTGGCAGTGGCGTCGCCCTCTACCAGCAGTTCGACGCCGACGCCCGCCGACTCTCGTCCGCGCTGGCCGACCGGGGCGACGACGCCCGGACGGTGCGCGAGGCGGTCGACGCCTACCGTGACGTCGTGGTCGAGCAGGTTTCCGCCACCGACGCGGAGGGCAAGAACCAGGCCGCCGCCGAGATCACGCTCACCGGCGACTCGTCGTCGAGCTACGCACGCGCCAGCGACGCCGCGGCCGTGGACGTCGACGCCGCCGACCATCGCCTGCGGCGCCGGTTCGACAAGGCGTCGTCCGCCGACGTGCACCCCGTCGTGCCGCTCGTGCTGGGGATGGTGGCCGCCGTGCTGGCCGTGGCCGGCATCCTCGGCCGGGGGAGGCGCTACCGGTGAGCACGACATCGCCGCCCACCCCGCCATCGACCCCGCCGCCGACCCCGCCACCGACCCCGGCGCCGGGGGCCGACCCGGGGCGGCGGCCGCCGGGCGCGCGCCGCACGCGGCCGCTCGTCGCCGGCCTGGTCGTGGTGCTCGCCGGCGGGATCGCCGCGCTCGTCGCGCCGGGCATCCTCAGCCAGACCGACGTCCCGCCGCCGCTCCCCGGGCCGACGACCACCACCGCCGGGGCCCCCGCCGCCGCACCGCCCCAGCCCAGCTGCGGCGACCGGGTCGCCAGCCTGCGGCCGTCGGGCCCGGCCACCAGCGTCGTGCCCGACGGCAGCTACATGGCCGAGATCCGCCAGCGGGGCCGGCTGCGGGTGGGCGTCGACACGTCGAAGAAGCAGTTCACGAGCGTCGACCCCCTCACCGGCTCGTTCGAGGGCTTCGACATCGACATCGCCCGCGAGGTGGCCGCGGCGCTGTTCGGGTCGCCCGACGCCATCGAGTTCGTGGCCATCCCCTCCAGCGAGCGCCAGAACGTGCTGACCGACGACCCGGCGGTGGGCGACCAGGTCTACGCCGGCGTGCAGGTCGACCTGGTGGCCGACACGTTCACGATCACGTGCGCCCGGCGGGAGGTCATCGACTACTCGAGCGAGTACTTCACCTCCGGCCAGCGGCTGCTGGTCCTGCAGAGCGACGACGCCACCTCCATCGCCGACATGGGCGGCAAGCGGGTCTGCGCCGCCGCCGGGTCGACCAGCATCGACAACATCAACGCCCTGCCCGAGCCCCGCCCGGAGGTGGTGCCCGTCGCGCAGCAGGGCGACTGCCTGGTGCTGCTCCAGCAGGGCAAGGTCGACGGAATCAGCACGGACGAGGCCATCCTGGCGGGGATGGCGGCGCAGGACCCCAACGTCAAGATCGTCGGCGAGGGCTTCAGCGACGAGCACTACGGCCTGGGACTGCCGCCGGGGCATGACGAGTGGGTCCGCTACGTGAACGCGGTGCTGGAGGACGTGCGGTCCTCGGGGCGGTGGACGGCCACCTACGACGAGTGGCTGACTGACACGCTGGGTGCTGCCGAATCCGACCGGACGCCGCCGCCGGCGGTGTACAGCGATTGACGTGGTGGCCGTGAGCGATCCCGTGCTCGCCGCCTGGCGGGCCGACGTCGCCGCCCTCGGGGGGCGGCTGGTGGACATCGAGTCCGACCCGACCGTGGCCGTGGCCCGGAGCGGCGCGATGACCGGCGGCTCGGCGGTCGCATGGGCCGAGGCCGACGCCGGCATCGCCGCCGCCTGGGAAGTGTTCCGGGCCGTCGACGAGCTGCTCGACGCCGCCGAGCGCGAGCCCGGCCGCGCCCACGCCCTGCTCACGGAGCCCACCGTGCCCGCGCCCGGGGGCCGGACCGACGCCACCGCCGCGGTCCGTGCCGCCACCGCCGCGGTCGAGGTGGCCGTCGCCCTGGTCGCCCGGCTGGCGGCCGCCTGGGGCGATTGGGCATCCCGGAACCGTGCAGCCGAGGCGGCGGCCGGGGCCGCCGGCGACAGCGCCACGGCCCGGGCCGCCGCCTCGCTGGGCGGGCTGTTGCTGACCGATCCCCTCGCCATCGACGAGACGGACATCGCCGGCGTCGAGGCCGCGGCCGCCCGCGCCCAGGGCCGGCACAGCGCCACCCAGTCGGCCGTCGGCCGGTTCGACGTCGACCTGGCGCGGGCGCGCGACGACCTGGCCGCCCTCGACGCGGACCTGCAGCGGGCCGGGCCCGAGCTGGCGCACGCGGCCAGCCGGGTGACCGGCATCGCCACCGCCGTGCCGGTGGCCGACCTGGCCGCCCTGGCGGGCTGGCTCGACCGCATCGCCGCCACGGCGGCGGGCGACCGCGCCCGCGCGGCCGCCGCGCTCGACGACTGGTTCGCCGCCTGCCACGCCCGCCGGGCCGAGCTCGACGCCGCCCTGGCCCCGGCCCGCGACGGGCTGCGCCGCCGCGAGCAGGGTCGGGGCCTGTGGACCGCCTTGCGGGCCAAGGCCGGTGCCCGCAAGCTGGACGAGCGGCCCGAGGTGGCCGCCGCGCTGGGCGCCGCCCAGGAGGAGCTGTGGCGGGCCCCGTGTGACCTCGACGCGGCCGAGGCCGCCCTCAGGCGCCTGTCCGCCGTGCTCGAGGCCCGGCCAGGAGACGCGACATGACCGTGACCGCCATCGCCTGCGAGCGCCCGGGGTGCGGGGGCTCGATCCAAGACGGCTACTGCGACACCTGCGGCCTCGCGCCGGCGAAGGCGGGGTCGCGCCCGGCGGCACCCGCCGCCGCGGGCAGCGGGGCCTCGGCCCGGGTCTCGGGCCGGGTCGACGGCTCGCGGCTCACCACCCGCAGCCAGCAGACCGGCAGTACCGCGCGGCGCAGCCGCGTCGGCGCCGGCGTCGTCGAGATCGCCCCGGTGACCACGGTCGACCCGGCCACCGTCGTGATGGCCGACCCGAGCGTCCCGGAGGGCCGCCGCTTCTGCACCCGGTGCGACACGCCGGTCGGCCGGGGCAAGGGCGGCCAGCCGGGCCGCCAGGCGGGGTTCTGCCCCAACTGCGGTGCCCGGTTCGACTTCGGCGCCAAGCTCGCGGCCGGCGACCTGGTGGCGGGCCAGTACGAGGTGGCCGGTGCGCTGGCGCACGGGGGTCTCGGCTGGATCTACCTGGCGCGCGACCGCAACGTGTCGGGCCGCTGGTGCGTGCTGAAGGGCCTGCTCGACACCGCCGATCCCGACGCCGCCGAGGCGGCGGTGGCCGAGCGGCGGTTCCTGGCCGAGGTGTCGCATCCCGCGATCGTCGACATCCACAACTTCGTCAACCACGACGGCCAGGGCTACATCGTCATGGAGTACGTCGGCGGCCCGAGCCTGAAGCAGATCGCCAAGCGGCGCCGCGAGGCGGGGGACGGCCCGCTGCCGGTCACCGAGGCCGCCGCCTACCTGCTGGCGGTGCTGCCCGCGCTCGCCTACCTGCACGACCGGGGCGTCGTCTACTGCGACTTCAAGCCCGACAACGTCATCCACGTCGAGGACTCGGTGAAGCTCATCGACATGGGCGGCGTCCGGCGCCTCGACGACCCCGACGCCGCCATCTTCGGGACCGTGGGCTACCAGGCCCCCGAGGTGCCCCACACCGGCCCGACCGTCGCCAGCGACCTCTACACCGTGGGCCGGGCGCTGGCCGTGCTCATCCTCGACTGGCCCGACTGGCAGGGTGCGGACCGCGAGCGCCTGCCGCCGCGTGACCACCACGACCTGCTGGTCGACCACGACTGCCTGTGGCGGTTCCTCGAGCGGGCGTGCGCCCCCGACCCGGCCGACCGCTTCGCCGACGCCGACGAGATGGCCGACGCCCTGCACGGCGTGCTGTGCCAGGTGGCGGCGGCGACCGACAGCCGGCCGCGGCCCCGGACGAGCACCCGCTTCAGCCCGCCCCGCCCCCGCCTCGACGGGATCGGCTGGCAGGCGCTGCCGAGCCCCCTCCTGCCCAACCACCCCCGCCTGGCCAACCGCGTGGCAGGGGTGGCGGACGGCGACCCCGCCGCCGCCGTCCACATCGCCGGCGAGGGCGACCTGAGCTGGCCCGACATCGCGGTGGTGGCCCGCGCCTACTGCGAGCTGGGCGACACCCGCTCGGCCGACGCAGCGATCGGCCGGCTCGACGAGACCGGCGCCGACGCCGCCGGGCTGGCCTCGACGATCGGCACGGCGCGGTCGTACCTGCACGGCATCTCGGGCCTCGCCGCGGGGGACGCGCCGCGGGCGGCGGTGCTGCTGGCCGACGCGTACGCGACCGCGCCCGGCGAGGCCGCCTGCGCTCTGGCCTACGCGGCCGCGCTCACCGCCACCGGCGACGCCAGCCGGCTGGAGGAGGCGGCCGACCTCTACGAGCAGGTGGCCGTGGCCGACCCCTCGTGGGCGCCGGCGGTCGCCGGCCTGGCCCGGACGCTGACCGCGCTGGGGCGGCAGGCCGACGCCGCCCGGGTGCTCACCGCGGTCCCCGGCTTGCACCCGCTGCGGGCCGAGGCGCTGGCCGAGGCCTGCCGCCTGATGGAGCCCGGTCCCTACGACCGCCAGGTCGCGACCGCTGCGGGCGACCACCTGCGGGCCGGGCGGGGGAAGCAGCGGACCGTGGCCGACGCGGAGCTCGCCGTCGCGCTCTACGGCGCGGCGCTGGCGGCGATCGAGCGGGGCGAGACCGTGGGGCCCGACGTCGGCGGCGTCGACGCGTCGCCCAAGGCGCTGGCCCGGGCGGCCGAGTCGGCGCTGGTCGACCTGGCCGACAACACCCCCGACCCGGTGCGGCGCCACGAGCAGCTCGACCGGGCAGCCCGGATCCGACCCTGGAGCGTGTGGTGAGCGTGGCGACGATGGAGGGCGCGGCACCGTGCCCGACCTGTGGCGAGGCCCTGATGCCCGGCGCCCGGTTCTGCGAGGCGTGCGGCGCCGCGACCGGGGTGGAGCCCGGCGCGCCGGCCGGCGGTCCCGCCGGTCCCGCGCCGGCGTGCGTCAGGTGCGGTGGCGAGATCGACGCGGACGGCTACTGCACGAATTGCGGTCACCGGGCGGTCGAGCCCGTGGCGGTGGACGACCGGGGCACCTACGGGTACGCCACCCACCGGGGGCGGCGCCACCACCGGAACGAGGACGCCGCGGCCCTGTGCACGACCGGCGAGGGCTGGACGGTGCTGGTGGCGGCGGACGGCGTGTCGGCCAGCCCGAACCCGCACCTGGCCGCGCAGGCGGCCGTCGCCACCGCGGCCGAGCGGTTGGCGGACCGGCCCTTCGGCGGTGCCGGCGACCTGGACGACGCCGTCGCCCTGGCGCACCACGCGGCGTCCGCGGTGCCGGCGGTGGGCGACCCCGCCTGGCCCGACGACGGGACCCACCCCGCCTGCACGCTGGTGATCGTGGTGGCGGCGGCCGGCGTGGCGCACGTGGCCAACGCCGGCGATGCCCGCGCCTACGTGGTGCGGGCCCGGGACGGCGGGTGGGCGGCGACCCAGGTGTCGACCGACGACAGCGTGGCGGCCGAGGCCGTGGCGGCGGGCGCCGACCCGGAGGAGGCGCTGAACGCGCCGGCCGGGCACGCCATCACCGCGTGGTTGGGCGCGGATGCACCCGGCGTGGTCCCACACCTGGCCACGGCGCCGACCGCGGCGGGCGACCTGGTCCTCGCGTGCAGCGACGGCCTGTGGAACTACGCCGCGACCGACGCCGCGCTGTCCGACCTGCTGACCGCCGTGCTGCCGCCACCGGATGGCCCGGTGGGGGGGCTGGCGGGCGTGTGCGAGCGCCTCGTGAGCTGGGCGATCGAGCAGGGCGGTGCCGACAACATCGTGGTGGCGCTGGCCCCGGCGGGGGCCGCCACCGGCGAGGACCATCCGATCCAGCGGGAGGAAGAGACGTGACCGACACCGGTCAGGGCGGCGGTGCCCCCTTCAACGCCGAGACGTTCCAGAACGAGTTCCTGGCGGCCGGCGCCGGCGTGGTCGACGCCGTGGTGACCGTGACCGCCGCGGGCGACCCGGCGGCGTCGGGGGCGCACGTCGCGGCCGCGAGCGAGCGGGCCGAGGTCATCGTGGTCGACTGCAGCGGCTCGATGGGCACCGGCCGCAAGCTCCAGGCGGCCAAGGACGCGGCCACCGCCGCCGTCGACCTCCTCGACGACGGGGTGTTCTTCGCCATCATCGCCGGCGACCACGAGGCCAAGATGCTGTGGCCGGCCGGGCGCGTCGGCTTCGCGGTGGCCGACGACGACGACCGGGCGGGCGCCCGCGCCGCGATCGCCGGCCTGCAGAGCGCGGGCGGCACCGCCATCGGCACGTGGCTCGACCTCGCCCGCCAGCTCGTGGCCACCACCCAGGCCCCCGCCAAGCACGCGATCCTGCTCACCGACGGCCGCAACGAGCACCAGCAACCGTGGGAGCTGACGGCCGCCGTCGAGACGTGCCGGGGCCTGTTCCAGTGCGACTGCCGGGGCGTGGGCGTCGACTGGGAGGTCGACGAGCTGCGCAGCATCGCCACCGCGCTGCTGGGCACGGTCGACATCGTGGCCGACCCCCAGAACCTGGCCGACGACTTCCGGGCCATGATCGCCTCCAGCCAGTCACGGGCCCTGCCGGACGTGCGGCTACGGCTGTGGGCGCCGCAGGGCGCGGTCATCGAGTCGATGCGCCAGGTGGCGCCGGAGGTCCTCGACCTCACCGCGACCGGCACGGCGTCGGGCCCGCTGGCCAAGGACTTCCTGCTGGGCGGTTGGGCTCCCGGCGAGTCCCGGGACTACCACCTGCAGATCAAGGTCAACCCCGGCGGGGTCGGCGACGAGATGCTGGCGGGGCGCGTGAGCCTGGTGCTGGCCGACGGCACGGTCGCCACGCAGGCGCTGGTGAAGGCCGTGTGGACCGACGACACCGAGCTGTCGACCCGCATGGACCGCCACGTGGCCCACTACACGGGCCAGGTGGAGCTGGCCGACGCCATCCACGCCGGTCTCGCTGCGGTGAAGGCCGGCGACGACCGGACGGCGACGGTCAAGCTGGGCCGGGCCGTCCAGCTCGCCAAGGCGTCGGGCCACGAGGACACGATGCGCCTGCTGGCCAAGGTGGTCGACGTCGACAACGCGGAGAGCGGGACGGTGCGGCTCCGCAAGGGGGCCGAGAAGGCGGCCGAGATGACCCTCGACACCCGCTCGACCCGCACCGTGCGGCTGGGCAAGGCCAAGCCGGCGGAGGCCGAGGCCGAGGGCGGGGCCGAGGCCGAGGGCGGGGCCGGGAGCGCCGCGCCCGCGGGGCCCGAGGGGAGCGGCGCCTGATGGCCACGTGCCCGGCCGGCCACGAGTCCACCACGGACGACTACTGCGACACGTGCGGGGCACCGATCGCTGCCGCGCCGACCCCGGTACCCGAAGCGTCCGGGGAGCCGGGTGCGTCGCCCGCGTCGCCAGCCGCGCCAGCCGCGCCCGCCGCCGGTCCTGCGCCGGAGGCCGCGGCCGCCCCGGCCGTGTGCCCGGGCTGCGGCGCGCCGGTCGACGGCCGCTTCTGCGAGTCGTGCGGCTACGACATCGAGTCGGGCACGCCGGCCGCCACCGCCACCGTCACCCTCCAGCTCCGCGCCGACCGGTCGCACTGGGACCGCATGGTCGGCTCGGGCGAGCCGGCGTTCCCCGACGTGGCCCCCACGCTCGGCCTGGAGCTGACCGGCGACCGGGCCATGCTCGGTCGCATCCGCTCCGGCGCGCCCGTCGATGTCGACCTGCCGCTCACCGGCGCCGCGGCCGACCCGGCGGTCAGCCACCACCAGTGCGAGTTCGTCAAGGACGGCGCGTCGTGGACGGTCCGCGACGCGGAGAGCGCCAACGGCACGTGGATCAACGACGCCACCGCGCCGCTGGCGGCCGGGGAGGCCCACACGCTGGCGGCCGGCGACCGCATCTTCGTCGGCGCGTGGACCTGCCTCGAGGTGCGGGTCGTCGCCTCGGCGGGGGCGGGCGCCCCGGGCTGACACCGGAACGCGTTCCAATTTTTGCTTTACCTGCTTCTTACCTGTCGGTAGCCTGCCCCTGACGCCCGGCCCGCCGGTGCGTCGTGGGGGTCACCGCGGGGCTCGGGGGCACGGTGTCAGGCGAGCGACGCCGCGGGCAGAGGGAGGGGACACGTGCGATTCCGCAGAGGGCTGCGCCTTGGCGCGGTCGCGCTCGTGGTGGCGATCGTCGGCGCCTGCAACGGCCTGACGGTCAACGAACGGGGCGTCTACACAGCGTCACCGACGCAGACGATCACCGGCCAGGTGAGCGTCGCGTCCGATCAGACCCTGACGTCGCTCACCGTCAACGGTGTGGACGCCGCCGTGTCGGGCGACGCGTTCACGGCCGAGATCCCGCTCGACGGCGACGAGGTGCTCAACCCGGTCCTGGTCGAGGCCACCTACTCGTCGGGCCAGGTGCTGCGCGAGCGGCGCACCGTCGTCTACGGCGACGGCAACACGGCCGAGGTCGTCCCGGACGGAGCGGTGCTGAGCGACGCCGTCGGCCTGCGCCTCAACGAGCGGTCGTTCGACAAGCTCGGCCCGGTGGTCAAGAGCCTCACGACCTTCGACACCGCCGCCATCGCCCCGCCCGGGACGGTGTTCCTCGACGAGTGCATCACGCGGGTCATCGTCTGCACCCTCCATGCCCGGGCGTCGACCGGCGGCGTGGCCACCATCCAGGACTTCTCGGTGGCGCTCGACAGCAACCAGGGGAACGTCCGGGCCGTCGTGACGCTGACCGGGCTGCACATCCCCGTCGACGTCCACGCCACGTTCTTCGGCGTCCCCACGGACTGCAAGATGAACGTCGACGCCGCCAGCGTGACCATCGACGGCAACTACGCGCTGCAACCGAGTCCGACCGACCCCCACTTCCTCGACGTCAACCTGGTCGGCGCCTCGCCGGTCGTGACGCTCGGCGGGGTCACGAGCGACTTCGTGGGCGGGATCTGCTCGGTGCCCCTCATCGAGCAGATCGTCGGGCTGTTCCTGCCCGACGTCGAGGACATGATGCGGAACAGCCTCACGTCGCTCCTCGGCGACCCCGACGGCGCCGGCGAGGCCGACTCGCCCGTCGCCGAAGCGGTGGAGGGCGCGCTCAGCAAGCTCAGCATCGCCGGCGACATCGGCGACGCACTGGGCCTGCAGCTCGACTCGACGATCACCGCCGCCGACGAGGACCCGAACGGCATCGGCCTGCGGGCGACCGCCTCGTTCACCTCGGCGGGCGTCGCCCCCGAGGCCCCCGACCTCACCGGGTCGGTGGCGTGGCCCGGCGACGTGCTCGCCGGGTTGCCCGGGACGACCCCCGGCGGGGCGGCCTACGACGTGGCGGTCGGCGCGTCGGCGAGCGGGTTCAACCAGCTCCTGGCCGGCGAGACCGAGCGGGGCCTGCTCAACGTCGACGTCACCAGCATCGGCGGCGTGCCGCTGACCCTGAAGGCGCTGTACGACCTGGTCGGCGCCGGTGGCCTCATCACGGAGGACCGGCCCATGGCGATCAGCCTGCGGCCCGAGGTGGCACCCATCGTCACGCCCGGGCCCGGCCCCGGGGACGCCATCGGCCTGATGCGGTTCTACGGCTACCGGGCCACCCTCAAGACCACCGACGACAACGCCGTGTTCCTCGAGCTGGTGCTCGACTTCCAGACCGGGGTGGGCATGGAGCTGGTGAACGGCGGCCTCGGCTTCACGTTCGCCCCGCCGGGCGCCGACGATCTGGACGTCACCATCACCCAGAACCCCAACAACCTGCCGGCGGCCCTCATCGACCAGGTGTTCGCCCAGCTCACCCCCCAGGTCTTCGCCTCGGTCCAGGACGTGCTGCCCAGCTTCCCGCTGCCGCAGTTCGCGGGGCTGGACCTGTCGCTGGTCGAGATCGGCCGGGTCGGGTCGGGGTTCGTGCTCTTCGCCGATCTGACGCCGGCGGCCTGACCGCCGGGCGCTCGCGCTCTCCCCGCGGGAACGGCGGCCTGGGCCGCCGTTCCCGCTCGGGGGCGCCGGATGAACGAGCGACGTCAGCCCTGGACGACGCCGTCGAC
>DASSGC010000065.1:0-3456 GCA_035693765.1 Acidimicrobiales bacterium | reverse complement strand
GACAGGTGCCCGTCCGGGTAGTCGAGGAGCTCCACCTCGGTGACGCCGAGCACGGCGCCGGCGGCGGCGAGCTCGCCGGCGCGGACGTCGGCGAGGTCACCGGCGACGCCGTGGAGGGTGGAGGCCTCGCCGTGGGTGAAGCACAGCGCGCTCGTGCGGGTCCCGGCGGCCGCGAGCGTGGAGAGGACGGCGCCGAGGCCGAACGACTCGTCGTCGGGGTGGGCGCAGACGACGAGCACGCTCGGAAACGCCGGCAGCGCCTCGTTCACGGACGCCCGACCTTGTCGATGGTGAGCACCTGGAAGGCGCCGCAGGGGGGTACGGCCCGGCCGGCGGCCTCGATCGGCGGCCCGAGCCGCGCGAGGCCGGGAAGCGCGCCGGGGGCGTGGAGCGCACCGTGCAGGCGGGTCCGACCGTGCCGGGACCCGAGCGCGCGGAGCTCGCTGCGGCCGAGGAAGCGGGCGTGGCACCAGACCCCGGCCCGGCGGGCGCGCCGGTTGGCCAGGCCCCACGGGCTGCGGGGGTTGAGGGCGCCGACCACGATGCGGCCGCCGTCCCGGGTGACGCGGGCGAGCTCGGCGAGCGCGGCGGCGGGGTCGGCCACGAACTCGAGCACGGTGACGGCGAGCGAGAGGTCGAAGGCTCCGTCCGGGAAGGGCAGGTGCTCGACGACGGCTCGGGCGCAGCCGCCGGTGACCCGGGCGCGCGCCGGGCCGAGCATGGCGGGATCGGGGTCGATGCCGACCACCGGCGTGTGGTCGCCGGCGAGGGTGGCGCTGAAGCGGCCGGTGCCGCAGCCCGCGTCCAGGACCCGGCGGCCGGCGAGGTCGCCGCACGCGTCGCGGACCGTGGCCGCTTCCACGGCGAAGGCGTGGCGACCCCAGGGCGTGTCGAACCAGGCGTCGTAGTCACCCGCGTCCCCGGTCCAGGCGGGTGCGTCCAGGGCCTGGTCGCCGGACGTCCGGGTGATGGTCATGTCTCGTCGCCGACGGCGACGGGCAGCCCGGCGAGGCGCCATTCGGGCATCCCATCGGCCAGGCGCCGAGCATCGAACCCCCTGGCCCGGAGGCGTTCCACCGCTTGCGGGGCGAGCACGCAGTAGGGCCCCCGGCAGTAGGCGACGATCTGGGCCCGCTTGGGGAGGCGGGCCAGCACGCCGTCGAGCTGGTCGAGGGGGACCGACAGCGCCCCGGGGATGTGCCCGGCGGCGAACTCGTCGGCGGGCCGCACGTCGAGGATCACGACCTTGCCGTCGTTGGCCCGCTCGACGAGCTCGGCCCGGTCGACCGGTTCGAGCGCGTCCCGCCGAACGAAGTAGTCGCGGACGACCTGGTCGACCTCGGCGAGGCGGGAACGGGCCAGGTCGCGCAGGGCCACGACGAAGGCGGCGACCTCGTCGCCGGCCAGGCGGTAGAAGACCTTGGTGCCGTCCTTGCGGGTCTCGACCAGTCGGGCCTGGCGCAGCACCTGCAGGTGGGACGAGGTGTTGGTCACGCCCATGCCCGTCGCCCGAGCCAGGGCGTCGACGGTGTGCTCGCCCTGGGCGAGGAGCTCGAGCAACTCGATCCGCTTGGGGTTGGCGGTCGCCTTGGCCGCCCGTGCGAACTGCTCGTAGAGCCGGTCCTTGGCCTCTCGACCATCCACGCCGTGCCGTCCTTCTCGCCTTCTCCGGAGTTCTGCTACTTCTCCAGACTTCTCTGGAACAACCCTAACCCGGTCGGCGTCGCGCCGGATCAGGATTCTCTAGTTTTCCATAGATCTCTGGAATAGATGAAGCTAGCCTGGCGGAACGTGGCACGGCAGGACGGAGGAGCCCCGGATGACGGACATCGTGACGGTCCTCGACGAAGGCCTCGGCAACTCGGCCTACGTCGTGGACATCGGCGACCGGCGGGCGCTGGTGCTCGACCCCGAGCGCGACCCTGGCGGGTACCTCGCGGCAGCGGAGCAGCGCGGCTTGCACGTTGCCTACACGGTCGAGACACACCTGCACGCCGACTTCGTGTCGGGCAGTCGCGAGCTGGCCGCCCGGGGCGCGCAGGTGGTGGCCTCGGCCGCCGGCGGCCTCGAGTTCCCCCACCGCGGCGTCGGCGACGGCGACGAGGTCGACCTGGGCGGCCTGACCCTGCGGGCGCTGGCCACCCCTGGCCACACCCCCGAACACCTCGCCTACCTGCTGCTCGACGGTCGCGAGCCGCTGGCGTTGTTCTCGGGCGGGTCGTTGCTCGTGGGCGCGGTGGCCCGTACCGACCTCATCAGCCCCGAGCGCACCGAGGAGCTGGCCCGCTCGCTGTGGCGCTCGCTGCACGAGCGGATCCTGGGCCTGCCCGACGAGCTGCCGGTCTACCCCACGCACGGCGCCGGATCGTTCTGCTCGGCTCCGACGGGGGCGGAGCGCACCACGACCATCGGCCGGGAGAAGGCGGCCAACCCGCTGCTCGCCGCTCCCGACGAGGACGCGTTCGTGACCCGCCTCCTCGACCGGCTCGGCAGCTACCCCTCGTACTTCCTGCGCCTGCGGGAGGTCAACCGGCGCGGGCCCACCGTGCACGGCACACCGCCACCACCGCTCGCTCGCCTCACCGTCGACCGGGTCGACCGCCTCGTGGCCGGCGGCGCCCAGCTCGTGGACGCCCGTCCGGTCGCCGCCTACGCCGCCGGGCACGTCGCCGGCGCCCTGTCCCTCGCGCTGCGCCCGGCGTTCGCCACCTGGCTCGGCTGGCTCGCCGACCCGTCCCGCCCCCTGGTGTTCGTGCTCGACGACGACCAGGACCGCGCCGACCTGGTGCGCCAGGCCCTCAACGTCGGCTACGAGAACCTGGCCGGTGAGCTGGCCGGCGGGATGGGTGCGTGGGAAGCCGCCGGCCGACCGGTCGCCACCATCCCCCTCGTCGACGCCGCCGCGCTCGACCCGGCCCGCACGATCGACGTGCGCCAGGCCTCGGAGTTCGGAGCCGGCCACGTCCCCGGTGCGCGCAACATCGAGCTCGGCGCCCTGGCCGACCGCACGCCGGCGCTGCCCAGCGGGCCGCTCACCCTGGCGTGCGGGCACGGCGAGCGGGCCATGACCGCCGCCAGCGTCCTGGCCGCCGCCGGGCGCCACGACCTCTCGGTGCTCGACGGCGGGCCCGACGGCTGGGCGCGGGCCACCCGCAGCTCGCTCGAGCGATGACCGCCACCCCCGGGCCGGACGGCCCGCCCGCCGTGCCGGCCGCCGACACCGGCGACACCGGCGACATCCGGCTGGGCCTGCGCGCCAACCTGGGCCAGTTCAGCCTGCTGGTCGGGGTCAACGCCCTGGTCGGCGGGATGATCGGCCAGGAGCGTACGGTGCTGCCGCTGCTGGCCGAGCGCGTGTTCGACCTCCGCGCCGTGACCGCCGCGCTGACCTTCATCCTGGCCTTCGGCACCGTGAAGGCCGCCACCAACTTCTTCGCCGGCACGCTCTCGGACCGG
>DASSGC010000064.1:0-2748 GCA_035693765.1 Acidimicrobiales bacterium | reverse complement strand
AACTGGTCGACCGTCTCCAGGTCGGCCATCAGCACCGGGTCGAACACGTTCGTCCGCCACTGGTCGTGGGCGCCGGCCAGCGCCTCGTCCTCGTCCCGGGCCCATGCCACCTTGACCTGCACGCGCACCGGCTTCCCCTCGCCACCGCCCGCCCGGAACGCGTCGACCACCCGCCGGAGCCGCTCGGGCGGCGCGTGCACCGTGATCAACCCGTCGGCCCACTCGCCGCACCAGGCCGCCGTCTCCTCGCTCAGCGCCGCGCCCACCAGCGGCGGCACCGTGGCCGGCAGCGTCCAGAGCCGGGCCCGGTCGACGCGCACGTGACCGTCGACGCTCACCTCCTCGCCCCGCAGCAGCGCCCGGATCACCTCGACGCACTCGCGCAGGCGGGCGTTGCGCACCGGCTTGGGCGGCCACGGTGCCCCCGTGACGTGCTCGTTCGACGCCTCACCGGAGCCGAGCGCCACCCACAGGCGGTCCGGGAACATCTCGGCGAGCGTGGCGATGGCCTGGGCGACGATCACGGGGTGGTACCGCTGCCCGGGCGCGTTCACGACCCCGAACGGCACCGGCGCCGCGGCCATGGCGGCCCCCAGCCACGACCAGGCGAACCCCGACTCGCCCTGCGCCCGGCTCCACGGCGTCACGTGGTCCGACGAGGACACCGCACCGAAACCGGCGTCGGCGGCCGCCTGCGCCGCCACCACCAGCGCGCTCGGCGGATGCTGCTCGTGCGACGCGTGGTAGCCGATGACCGTCATCCCCCACGCGTGCCCGCAGGGCCGCCGGCCTACACATCGGGGTCGATCGGCCCTACCTGGCTGCGGCGCCCCGGCACAGGATCGATCCGGGAGGTCGGCCATGCTCGGCTCCGTCTTCGACATCTTCCGGTTGCGCCAGTACTTCAACATCGTCACCCGGGCCCGGGAGCTTGCCGCCGGGGCGTTCGACGACGCGGGCTTCCTCGTCGACGCCCGGCGAGCGCTCGCGCCGCTCCCGTTCGAGGGCCACGGCAGGCGGGCTCCGGCGTCGCCGTTCCCGCGCCGCGAGGTCCGGGCCCTCGCCGGGCTCGCCGACCAGCGCATCGCCATCGCCGCCACCGGCGGGAGCGGCGCCCTCGCGTCGGTCGTGGGCGTCGCCCGGGCCTTCGAGGAGCGGGCCATCACCCCCTCCGCGATCTCGCTGTGCTCCGGCTCGGCGTTGTTCGGGTTCCCGCTCGGGGCGGGGATGCCCGCCGACGACGTCGCCGCCTTCGTCCTCGGGCTCCGTCCGCGCGACTACATCGACCTCGACGTACGGGGTCTGCTCAGCCTGCCCCTGCGCGCGGGCCGCGGCTTCTCCGGCATCTTGCGCGGCGAGGCGGTCGAGGCCGCCTACCGGAACCTGCTGGGCGACCTGCGCCTGGCCGAGTTGCCCATCCCGGTGTACGCACCCCTCTGGGACGTCGACCACAACCGTCTCAGCCACATCGGGCCCGACAGCCACCCCGACCTCCCGGTCGCCCGGGCGGTCCGCATGGCGATCGCCCTGCCCCTGTTCATCCAGGCGGTCCCGCTCGACGGCGCCTGGTGGTGCGACGGCGGGATCGTCGACATCTTCCCGGTGCGGCCCCTGATCGAGCGCGTCGCCCCGGACGCGGTGGTGGCGGTCAACGGCTTCTACCCGACCGAGTTCCGCGGCGAGGACGTGACCGGCTGGGAGGACCGGTCCCTGTCGATCCTCTACGCCGCCTCGCAGGTCCGGACCTGCCAGCAGATCGAGCTGGCGCGCGAGAACCTCGCCCGGCTGCGTCGTTCGTGCCGGGTCGAGCTGATCGAACCGGTGCCCTACGCGAAGGTGCGCGGCACCGGCTTCTACCGCCAGTTCTTCGACAACGTCGAATGGTCGGCGTTCATGCAGGCCGGCCGCACGGCCGCCCTCGACGCCCTGGCCTCGCTGGCCCGCCGGCCGGCACATCGGCCCGTCGGCCCCCATGACCGGTGACGTCCGGCCCTCGCCAGGCCACGGCGCATCCCGTACCGTCGGACCCGCAGCCGATCCGTCGGGAGCCGCCATGGACGACGGGCATGAGCGCTTCATGCGCGAGAGCGACGCCCTCACGTGGCGCATGGAGAGCGATCCGATCCTGAGGTCGACCATCGTGTCGGTCGCGTGGTTGGCGGGCACGCCGGACTGGGCCGCCATCGTCGACCGCCTCGACCGGGGGACCCGCGTCGTGCCCTCGTTCCGCATGGTGCTGGTCGAACCTCCGGCGCGGCTGGCGACACCCCGGTGGGTCCCGTCGCCCGACTTCGACCTGTCGTGGCACCTCCGGCGGGTCGACGCCCCCTCGCCCCACACGCCGGACACCGTCATGGAGCTGGCGCGCGTCGCGTCCATGGCGGCGTTCGACCCGGCCCACCCGCTGTGGGAGTTCACGCTCGTCGACAACCTGGTCGGCGGGCGGGCGGCGCTGTTGATGAAGGTGCACCACGCGCTCACCGACGGCATCGGCGGCATGGAGCTGGCCCCGCTGCTGTTCGACGTGGAGCAGGCCCCGGCGCCGCCGGCGGACCCGCAGGCCGTGACCCCCGGTGAGCACCTCACGACCGCGGACCTGGTGCGCGAGAGCGTGGCCCACCAGGCGGGCCGGCTCGCCCGGCTCGCGGGCCACCAGGCCACCGGCGCCCCACCGGCGGCGCTCCGCGCCGCCCGGCATCCGCTCCGCACCGCCGGCGACATCCTGGCCACGGCCGCGTCGGGGGGGCG
>DASSGC010000063.1:0-2012 GCA_035693765.1 Acidimicrobiales bacterium | reverse complement strand
GCAGGCGCGGGTGAGCTGGTCGACCTCCACCGCCGCGTCCCCGGCGGCACGTGCCCGGCGGGCCTCCGCCGTCCGCCGGTCGAGGTCCCAGAGGTCGACCTCCACCGTCGGCGGCCCCGCCAGCGCCACCGTGTGGCCGTCGACCAGCAGCACCCGGCGGCGCAGGCCGGCACCCGCCGGATGCCCGGGTTCGAGGACGTGGCGCAGGCGCGCCAGGGCCACCCGCAGGTTGCGGGCCGCGCTCGCCGGGTCGTGGTCCGGCCACATCAGGTCCATGATCCGCTCCCGCCGCAGCGGTCCCGCGACGGCGAGGAGGGCGAGCAGCGTGCGTACCCGGCCGCGTCGCAGGTCGGGGGCGTCCGCGTGCCGCCCGTCGACGGCGACCCCCACGGGACCGAGCAGCGTGATCCGCACCCGCGGCCCGTCGAGCCCGGGCAGCCCCGCCAGGAGCCGCCCCGCCCCGCGCCGGACCGTCGCGTCGTCGCCGGATGCCAGTCGTTCCAGCTCGGCGTGCGTCGCGTGCCCGGCCCAGCCGGCTACCTCGGCCGCCAGGTCGGCACCGTAGGCCCGGCCGGCGCCGGCCGCCCGGGCGGCGAGCTCCACCGACCAGGGCAACGGCAGCCTGGTCAGCACGGCCGGCGCCGCCGCGGGCGGCTCCGGCGGGACCCGCCCCGCCCGGGCGGCGAGCAGCGCGCGGGCGATCGCCCGGGCACGCTGGTGTGCGGGCCCCAGCGTCGCCGTGTCCCAGGCCGTGCGGACCTCTGCGCTCAACACGTAGGCGACCGCCAGGACCCGCCGCAGGTGCAGCTCGCTCGACGGGACCGACACGGGGTGACGGGCCAGGTGGCGGGCCAGCGCCGCTTCCGCCCTGGGTTCGTCGTGCGCCATCACGCACCGGGTGGCGACCACGCCGGCGACGATGGCCCCGTCCCGGGCGTCCAGGGCGTCGACCGGCAGCGCCGCGATCGCGGGCCAGGCCGCGTCGGCCGAGGCCCGGTCGCCGAGGGAGGCGAACACCGAGGTGGCATAGGCCGCGTGGTACATCCGGTCGCGGGCGTTGATGTCGGGATCGGGCGTCACGGGCAGCGTCCGTCCGCGCAAGGCGGCGGGGTCGCCCGCCAGCCACCGCATCACCGGCGGGATGGCCCGCACGTACGTGCTGGGGGCGCCGGCCAGCCCGGTCTCGGCCACCGCGGCCGCCTCGTCCGCCCGCCCGGCCAGCAGCAGCATCGACGCCTCGAGCCTGCTGACCAGCTCGGCCGTGCGCTCGTCGACGCCGCCGCGCGGCAGCGCCGCCAGGGCCGCGAGGGCTGCGTCGAGGTCGCCCTGGAGGGCGGCCAGCCCGGCGTCGACCGCGCCGGTGAGGAACCGCAGGACCGGCTCCCGCTCGGCCCCCGGCAGGGCGCGGACGCGCCCGGCCAGGGCGACGACCCGGGGCAGGTCGCCGCGGAAGTGGGCGGCCACCGCGCCGAAGGCGAGCGTCACGGCCTCGCCGTCGGTGTCGCCCACCGCCCCGTACCGGGCGGCCAGCGCGTCGACGTCGGCGTCCACCGCAGGGTCGGACGGTCGCCGCGCCTGGCGCACCGCGGTCTGCAACAGGCCGAGGTCGGGTGCGGAATCGGCCGCGGCGTCGAGCCCGTCCAGCCACCGCTCGGCGGTCTCGCGCGGCAGGGCGCCGAGCGTGCCCCGCACCACGGCGCGGGCCGCGGCCGCCAGCAGGCCGATCTCGCCCCAGCGGCGGGCGCACCAGCCCGCCCGGACCGCCTCGCCCCGTTCGAGCAGCACGCCGACGGCCCGGCGGCGCAGCCGGCGCACGTCATCCCGGGGACAGAACGCCGCGATGGCACCCTCCCACAGGTCGTGCGCCCGGAGCCTCCCGTCGTCGTCGACGGTCACGAGCGGCACCCGGCTCGCCAGGTCCGCCGCGTCGACCGCCCGGCCGGCGACCCGGGCGATGTCGCGGGCATCGCCGCCACCGAGGGTCGCCAGCGCCAGCAGGCCCACCCGCTGGT
>DASSGC010000062.1:0-4078 GCA_035693765.1 Acidimicrobiales bacterium | reverse complement strand
AGCTTGGTATTGGTGTTCGGTACGGCTTGTGTAGGATAGGTGGGAGACTGTGAAGCATGCACGCCAGTGTGTGTGGAGTCAACGTTGAAATACCACTCTGGTCGTTCTGGATATCTAACCTCGGTCCGTGATCCGGATCAGGGACAGTGCCTGGTGGGTAGTTTAACTGGGGCGGTTGCCTCCTAAAAGGTAACGGAGGCGCTCAAAGGTTCCCTCAGCCTGGTTGGCAATCAGGTTTCGAGTGTAAGTGCACAAGGGAGCTTGACTGCGAGAGAGACATCTCGAGCAGGGACGAAAGTCGGAACTAGTGACCCGGCGGTGGCTTGTGGAAGCGCCGTCGCTCAACGGATAAAAGGTACCCCGGGGATAACAGGCTGATCTTGCCCAAGAGTCCATATCGACGGCATGGTTTGGCACCTCGATGTCGGCTCGTCGCATCCTGGGGGTGGAGTTGCTCCCAAGGGTTGGGCTGTTCGCCCATTAAAGCGGTACGCGAGCTGGGTTTAGAACGTCGTGAGACAGTTCGGTCCCTATCCGCTGTGCGCGTAGGAAACTTGAGAAGGGCTGACCCTAGTACGAGAGGACCGGGTTGGACGAACCTCTGGTGTGTCAGTTGTCCTGCCAAGGGCACCGCTGATTAGCTACGTTCGGAAGTGATAACCGCTGAAAGCATCTAAGCGGGAAGCACGCTTCAAGATGAGGTTTCCATGGACCGCAAGGTCCGAGAGGCTCCCGGCTAGACTACCGGGTTGATAGGCCAGACGTGGAAGTGCAGCAATGCATGCAGCTGACTGGTACTAATAAGCCGACAACTTGATACACACCCAAAGATTTCCAAAGCGTGTTCGCGTCCACTGTGCAGTTCCCGAGATACGGTCGGGAAACCACTGACATCTCCATAGAGTTTCGGCTGTCATAGCGAAGGGGAAACGCCCGGCTCCATTCCGAACCCGGAAGCTAAGCCCTTCAGCGCCGATGGTACTGCACTGGTGACGGTGTGGGAGAGTAGGACGCAGCCGGACAACCATTCACGAAAGGGCCCACCAACACCAGGTGGGCCCTTTCCTGTTCCACCTTCTCTGACTGGGATTCCTCGCACCGTCGTCGACGAGCGCGAGGAGGGTTTCCCGGCATTGCGGTGCTGCCCGGCCCGCTCCGTATGCTGTCCGACGACGCGGGCGCGCGAGGAGTGCGCCTGACGTCAGACCCGGCTCACGACCAGCCCTGCGCGGGCGGTGAGCCACGATCGAGGAGTTGATGGTTGTGTCCGACGAGAGCAGCGGGTCCCGCGGCGGAGCAGGTCGCCCGGACCGCGGCCAGGGCGGGCGACCGCCCCGTCGCGACGGCGACCGCCCCTCGGGCAGCGGCCGCCCCTCGGGCGGAGGTCGTCCCTCGGGCAGCGGCCGTGCCCCCAGCGGTGGCCGTCCGTCGGGGGCTGGTGGCCGCTCCGGTGGCGCCGGCCGACCGCCACGCGACTCGAGGGACGGGTCCCGATCACCACGCGAGGGCGGCGGTGACGACCGCGAGAACCGCGGCGGAGCCCGCCTGGCGCCCAAGGGGCCGCGGCTGCCCGAGCCCCGGATCCCCGAGGGCGTGACCGGCAAGGAGCTCGACCGCTCCGTGCACCACCAGCTGCGGACCCTGTCGAAGGAGAACGCCGAGGGGGTGGCCCAGCACCTCGTCATGGTCGCGGCGACCCTCGAGGCCGACGACATCGACTCCGCCCTGGCCCACGCCGAGACCGCGGTCCGCCGTGCCGGGCGTGTGCCCGCCGCGCGAGAGGCCCTCGGCATGGTCGCCTACCGGATGGGTGACTTCGCGCGTGCGCTCACGGAGTTCCGCACGGTGCGGCGCCTCAGCGGGTCCTCGCACCTGCTCCCGCTCATGGTCGACTGCGAGCGGGGCCTGGGTCGGCTCGACCGTGCCCTCGACCTGGCGGCCAGCCCGGAGGCGGCCTCGCTGACCGAGTCCGAGCGCATCGAGCTCGCGATCGTGGTGTCCGGGGTCCGTCGTGACCTCGGTCAGGACGACGCGGCCCTGCTGGCGCTCCAGGTCCCGGCGCTCAAGCGGTCCCCCAAAGCCGGAGTGTTCCGGCTCCACTACGCGTACGCCGACGCGCTGCTCCACCTCGGTCGCGAGGAGGACGCACGGGAGTGGTTCGTCAAGGCGGTCGAGGGTGACGTCGACCAGGAGACCGACGCGGTGGAGCGGCTCGAGGAGCTCGACGGCATCGGGCTGATCGACATGGGCGACGACGATGACGAGGACGTGCCGATCGAGGACGGCGGCGCCGATCCCCGGGCCGGCGACGGTGACGCCCCGCCGACCGAGGCCGCGCAACGCCCGGCGCCATGACCTCGCCGGCCGCCGGTCCCCTCGTCTCGCGCTACGCGGCGGTCGTCTGCGACCTCGACGGCGTCGTCTACCGCGGGCCCACGGCGTTGCCGGGGGCCGTCGAGGCGCTTGCCGCCCTCGAGGTTCCGGTGCTCTATGCGACGAACAACGCCTCGCGCCCACCGGTCGAGGTGGCCGACCACCTGCGCCGCCTCGGGCTGTCCTGTGAGCCCGACGCCGTCGCCACGAGCTCCCAGGCCGGCGCCTGGCTGCTCAGCGAGCGGGTCGCGGCAGGCAGCCCGGTGCTCGCGGTCGGGGGCGATGGCGTCGGCCTCGCCTTGCGGGAGGCAGGTCTGCGGCCGGTGCGGCCCGACGAGGCCCTCGAGGCCGGGAGCCTCTCGGCCGTGCTGCAGGGCTACGGCCCGCAGGTGTGCGCCACCGACCTGGCGGAGGCGGCGTACGCGATCCAGGCGGGCGCGCTCTGGGTGGCCACGAACACCGACACGACGCTGCCGACCGACCGGGGCGTCGCGCCCGGCAACGGGTCGCTCGTCGGGGCGGTGGCGAATGCCGTGGGGCGTGCCCCCGACGTCGTCGCCGGCAAGCCGGCCCCGCCCCTCTACCTCCTGTGTGCCGAGCGGCTGGGGGTCGACGCCGAGAGCGTGCTCGCGGTGGGGGACCGGCTCGACACCGACATCGAGGGGGCGGTCGCCGCCGGCATCGACTCGCTCCTCGTGCTGACGGGCGTCGACGACCTGGCCGCCTGCCTGCACGCGCCGGCCCACCGCCGCCCGACGTGGGTCACACCCGACCTGGCAGCCCTGCACCTCGACCCGTCGGTGGCCGCTGCGGGTGGGGCGTCGCTCGTCGACATCGCTGCTGCCGTGGCGGCGGTGCACACCGCGGCGGATGCCGGTGCCGACCCCTCGGTGGTGGCTGACCTCGGTGAGAAGGCCCATCACGTGCTCGCGAGGGCCACCCGGCGGTAGCGTGACCAGGAAAGGCTGGCCGTCCGGGCCGCCGGACGTCAGGAGACCCGATGGCCAAGCGCTCGATCCAGGGATATGTCGAACTCGCGTCGGGGCTCGGTGAGCTGACCGCGAACCGCGCGAAGGAGGCTGCACAGGAGATCGTCGCGATCGCCGGGGTCACCGGTTCGCGCAGGAAGGTGCAGAAGCAGGCGAGCAAGCTGGCCGACGAGCTGCTCAAGGCGGCCGAGAGCAACCGCAAGCACCTCGTGCGACTGGTCCGCAAGGAGGTCGACACCGCGGTCAAGCGGCTCGACCTCGCCCGGGTGGTCGCCGACGTCCAGGGGTTGGGTGCCACCGTCGCCGCTCTCGCGGCCCAGGTCGACGACCTGGCGCGCGCCGCGACCGGTCTCACGGCGTCGTCCGCCGACACCGTCGTGGAGCCCGCCCGCGTGGCGGCGAAGGTCCCCGCCAAGAAGGCGCCCGCGAAGAAGGCGCCCGCGAAGAAGGCGCCCGCGAAGAAGGCGCCCGCGAAGAAGGCGCCGGCCAAGAAGGCACCTGCGAAGAAGGCGCCGGCCAAGAAGGCGCCGGCGAAGAAGGCGCCGGCCAAGAAGGCGCCAGCGAAGAAGGCGCCAGCGAAGAAGGCCCCGGCGAAGAAGGCCCCGGCCGCACCGGCTCCGGTTCCGACCCCGTCGAACCGCAAGGCCGTTCCCCGCCGTCGCTGACGGGCTCGGGTGACGAACGAAGAATGACAGCGGGAGGCCTGCGGGCCTCCC
>DASSGC010000061.1:0-5829 GCA_035693765.1 Acidimicrobiales bacterium | reverse complement strand
ACAAGGTGAACAAGTGGTACGGCAACAACTTCCACGTGCTGCGCGACATCGACCTGCACGTGCGCCGCGGGGAACGCATCGTCATCTGCGGGCCGTCGGGCTCGGGCAAGTCGACGCTGATCCGCTGCATCAACCGCCTCGAGGAGCACGACCGGGGCCGCATCGTGGTCGACGGCACGGAGCTCACCAACGACGTCCGCCACATCGCCGAGGTGCGGCGCGAGGTGGGCATGGTCTTCCAGTCGTTCAACCTGTTCCCGCACCTCACCGTGCTCGACAACGTCACCCTGGGCCCGCGCAAGGTGCGGCGGTGGCCCAAGGCGCGGGCCACCGCGGTGGCCCGCGAGATGCTGGAGCGGGTCCGCATCCCCGAGCAGGCGTCCAAGTACCCGGGGCAGTTGTCGGGCGGGCAGCAACAACGGGTCGCGATCGCGCGGGCGCTGGCCATGCAGCCCAAGATCATGCTGTTCGACGAGCCGACGTCCGCGCTCGACCCGGAGATGATCGCCGAGGTGCTGGATGTGATGCGGGAGCTGGCCCGGTCGGGCATGACGATGGTGGTCGTGACCCACGAGATGGGCTTCGCCCGGGAGGTCGCCGACCGCGTGATCTTCATGGCGGACGGCCAGATCGTCGAAGCGGGGACGCCGCAGCACTTCTTCGAGGCGCCGACCGAGGAGCGCACGAAGGCGTTCCTCCGGCAGATCCTCTGAGATCCCCATGGCCGGTGGCCGCCTCGAGGGATGAGAATCGGTGTGGGCCTGGCTGAGCTCGTTCTTGCTTGGTGCGCAAGAGCCCGTCTCTGAGACTGACGCCAGGGGTCTTCCCGGCACCTCGAACTGTTGTCTCGTGCACGCTTCACAGCGTCGTTGATCGGTTGACCCTGCCCGGCCTGACCACCCCACGATGAGGAAGGGAGCGGTGGTGGATCTGCTGGTGGAGCGGTGTGCCGGTGTGGACATCGGCAAGGCGGAGGTGGTGGTGTGCGTTCGCACGCCCAGCCCGACGGGGAGATCCCGGCGCAAGGAGACACGGACGTTCTCGTCGTTCAGCTCGGCTCTGGAGGCGATGGCGGACTGGTTCGCCGCTGAGGGTGTGACTGAGGTGGCGATGGAAGCGACCGGGTCGTACTGGAAGCCGGTGTGGTATCTGCTGGAGGACCGGGGCTTTGACTTGAAGCTGGTCAACGCCCAGCACATCAAGATCCTCCCGGGCCGCAAGAGCGACGTGCTCGATGCCGAGTGGTTGGCCGAGCTGTTGGAGCACGGGATGCTGCGGGGCAGCTTCGTGGCCCCGCAGGTGATCCGGGAGCTGCGGGACCTGACCCGCTACCGCAAGCGGATGACTCAGGCCCGCACCGCCGAGTTCCAACGGATCGAAAAGACCCTGGAGGACGCAGGCATCAAGCTGGACGTGGTCGCCTCCGACATCCTGGGCGTGTCGGGCCGGTTGATGCTCAAAGCGCTCGTGGCCGGCGAACGCGATCCAGAAGTGCTCGCCGAGATGGCCAAAGGGGTGCTGCGCAAGAAGATCCCCCAGCTGCGCGAAGCCCTGCGGGGCCGGTTCCGGGACCACCACGCCCTCATGGTCGGCATGGCCCTGGAGCACGCCGAGTACCTCGACGCCACCATCGCCCGCCTTGACGCCCAGGTCGACCGGCTATTCGGGACCAGCACCAGCGAGGCCGGTGTCCCTTTCGTTGAAGCCCGCGACCGGCTCTGCACCATCACCGGGGTCGGCAAGCGGGCCGCCGAAACGATCATCGCGGAGATCGGCGTGGACATGACCCGGTTCCCCACCGCTGGGCACCTCGCCTCCTGGGCCGGCGTCGCGCCCGGCAACAACATCACCGGCGGCAAACGCCGTTCGGGCAAAACCACCTACGGCGACAAGTGGTTGCAGGAGATCCTCAACCAGTGCGCCTGGGCCGCCGCCCGCAGCCGCGACACCTACCTATCGGCCCAGTTCTGGCGGCTCGCCCGCCGCATCGGCAAGAAGAAGGCCGCCGTCGCCGTGAGCCACTCCATCTTGGTGATCTGCTGGCACTTGCTCACCAACAGCTGCGACTATGACGACCTCGGCGGCGACTACTTCGCCCGCCGCACCAACCCCGACCGGCGCCGCGACCACCTCATCGAACAACTCCACGCCCTCGGCTACCGAGTCACCCTCGACAAGGTCGCCTGAACGCCCTGACGGCCAACTCACGGTTGATTCTCTTCACAGCTCGCCGGGTGGTGCCCGGGGTGCCGGCGGGTGCTCGCTAGGGTCTGCGCGATGACCGTCGCACGACCCGCCCGGCCGATCGGCACGGTCGCCCCGAAGCCGCGCCTGCGCGGGGCGCTCCACCTCGGGGCCTTCCCGGTGTCGCTGGTCAGCGGCGCCGTGCTGGTGCTGGCCGTGGCCGACGAGCCCGCCGAGCGGTGGGGCTGCCTGGTCTACGCGCTGGCCACCGCGGTGCTGTTCGGGGTCAGCGCGCTGTACCACCGGGGGACGTGGGACCCCGGCACGCGGGCCCTGCTCCGCCGGCTCGACCACTCGAACATCTTCCTGATGATCGCCGGTACCTACACGCCGGCGTCGGTGGCCCTGCTGGAGGGCACCGAGCGGACCGTCGTCCTCACGGTCGTGTGGATCGGCGCGCTGGCGGGGATCGTGTTCCGGGTGGCGTGGCTGTCGGCGCCCGCCTGGTTGTACACGCCCTTCTACGTGGCGCTGGGCTGGGTGGCGGTCACCGTGCTCCCCTCCCTGGCCGATGCGGGGGGCGGCGGGGTCGTGGCGCTCATCGTCCTCGGCGGGGTGGCCTACAGCGTCGGGGGCGTCGTGTACGCGCTCAAGCGGCCCGACCCCGTCCCCCACGTGTTCGGCTACCACGAGGTGTTCCACGCCTGCACCCTCATCGGGTTCGTGGCCCACTACGCCGCCGTGGTGCTGGCCGTCGCCTGAGATGCTGGCCCCGTGCACGAGCTGATCTACGGGCTCGACATCGAGACCGACACGACGGTCGACGGGCTCGATCCCGCCGTCTCGCCGGTCGTGACCGCCGCCCTGTCGACGGCGGCGGGCGACGAGGTCTTCACGGGCGACGAGGCGGCGCTGCTGGCCGCGCTGGACGAGCGGCTGCGGGACCTGCCGCCGGGCGTGATCGCCACCTGGAACGGCGCCACCTTCGACCTGCCGTTCGTGGCGGACCGCGCCGCGGTGTGCGGTGTCGCCCTCGGCCTCCGGCTGACGCGGGATCCCACGGTGGTGCTCCACCGCGACCCGCTGGCGGGACACCTCGGGGCCTACCGGGCGACGTGGTACGCCCACGGCCACCTTGACGCCTACCGGATCTACCGGTCCGACGTGGGACGCGTGCTCGGCGTGTCGTGCGGCCTGAAGTCGATCGCCCGGATGGTGGGCCTGGCGGCCGTCGAGGTCGACCGCGAGCGCATCCACGAGCTCCCGCCGGCGGCGCTGGCGGCGTACGTCGCCAGCGACGCCCGGCTCACCCGGCTGCTGGTGGTGCGCCGCCTGCCCGGCGCGCTCGCCGCCCAGCCCGCCCTCCGCCGGACCGCCGCCGCTGTCACACCCCCGTACTAGCGTTCGCCTCCGACGGGCTCGTGGTCCCCCTGCCGGCGCCTTCGGCCAGCGGCCACCGGAAGACAACGGTGATCAGCCCTGCCCGGAGGCCGCCATGCCCCCGTCCCCGTCCGACGACCGCCCGCGCCCCGACGCGCCGGCGCCCGGCCCTGCCCGTCCCGACCCCGCCGCCCCGGGACGCCAGCCGCCCGACCCCGACCCCGCCGCCCCGGGAGACCACTCGGCGGAACACGACCTGCTGGCGCTCCTGCGGGCCGCCGAGACCGACCTGGCGGCGTGCGGCGCCGACGGTGCCGTCCTGCGGATCACGACGCTGGGCCGGCGGGCCCTCGCGTGGTTCCCGCTCGACGGCGCGCACCCGCTCGACCTGCTGCTGCGGTTCACGGCCCCGCCCCACTGGCAGGCCCTCGGCGTGTCGTGCGCGGGGTGGGCGCACCGCCTCGACGACCCGGGGCGGGCCCGGGCCGAGTCGCCGCCCGTCACGGTGGCCGTCCTCGTCCACCGGGTGGGGACGGCCGTGGGCCTGCTGCGGCAGGGCACCACGGTCACCGCGATGCCGGAGCCGCCGCAGGGCATCGTGCCCGATGCGTGCCGCCGGGCGCTGGGCCTGCCGACCGCACCCGCGCCGCCCACGACGGCGGAGCTGTGGGCGCTGTGCTGGCTCGACCGCCTGGTGGCGACGGCGGCGCTGGAGCCGGGGCGCCGGCGGCTCGACGGCTGGGACGCCGTGGCCGCGCTGCACCCGGCCGCTCGCCCGCTCCCCGCGGCCAACGACCCGGCGGCGCTCGCCGGGGCGGCGGCCGCGCTCGCCAGGGCCTGGCCGTGGCACCGCCTGCGCTACGAGCCGGCGGTGCTCGACCTGCCCGGCTCGCCGCCCGACCCCGGGCTCGGCCGGTGGATGGACGACGGCATGTGGGCCCGCTGGGTGTTCTCGTCCCTGCCGGCGGGCGACGACCTGCTGCGGGCCGTCCACGACCTGCTGCCGCCCGCAGTGGCCGAGGCGGTCACGGCCGTGGTGTCGGCGACGTGCGGCCGGTGACCGCCCGCCGGTCAGCCGCCCAGCTCCTCCCCGGCGAGCCGGCGAGCCTCGGGGGCGAGCGTGGCCCAGTCGTAGAGCGACACACCGGCCGCGCCGCCGGCGTCGGCCGCGTCCGCGAACGCGGCGATGTCGTCGGGCGTCGACTCCTCGGCCAGGCCCCCGATGGCGTGCACCACGGCGTCGTCGCCGACGGCCGAGCGCAGGCGGTCGATGTTCTCGGTCGTGTAGGTGGCGGCGTCGCGGTAACCGGACGCCACCGTCCGCTCGGTCCAGTAGCCCATGGGCAGCCAGGCGTCGTAGATGTCGGCGAGCTCCCCCCAGGGGAACCCGGGCCACAGCGCGGGGTTCACCACCTCGGTCTGGACGGGCGGCAGCACGATGGCCCCGAGTGCGTCGGCGCCGACCGTGTCCCGCAGGCCCTGCGACAGCTCGACCAGGCGGGCCGAGCGCTCGGCCGGGTCGGGGACGGCCCTGGTCCACTCGATGTCGACGGCGATCCCGTCGAAGCGGTGGCCGAGCACCTCGAAACGGTCGATGGCCCGCAGGTGGTCGAGGTCGCGGGCGACGTCGCCGAACCGGGGCACGAACCAGCCCACCACCCGCAGCCCCCGCCGGTGGGCCAGCACGAGGAACCGGGCGGTCAGCTCCCGATCGGCCAGGCCGGCGTCGCCCTCCCCGGTGTCGCGGGCGACCTGGAGGTACAGGGTGCGGACCCCGTGGGCGGCCATGTCGTCGACCACCGCCGGGCTGACGGCGGCGACGCCGCCGGGCGCCGCCCCCGGGCCGGGCACGTCGTACAGGTCGACCCAGGCGCCGAGGCCGCCGTACGCATCCGTGGTGCGTGCGGCCTCCGCCGCGGGCGCGGCCAGCAGTGCGGGAACTGCGGCCAGGCCGGCGCCGGTCGGGCTCGCGTCGCCCTCACCGGCATGGCCGACGACGGCGAAGACCTGCAGCGCGGCGAGCACGACGACCAGCGAGACGCCGGCGACGAGGAAGCGCCTGGGCACGGCTGCACCCTACCGACCGGCCACCCCACGGCCGGAGCACGCGGCCCGTCGCCGCGGCGCCGGCCCGGCCGGCGAGCGCCGGGTCGGGCGCGCTCAGCCGAACGCGCCGCCGGCGCGCAGCTCGGCGACGTGGGCGTCGTCGTAGCCGAGCACCTGCCGCGCCACCTCGTCGGTGTGCTGGCCCACGGTGGGGGCCCT
>DASSGC010000060.1:0-4583 GCA_035693765.1 Acidimicrobiales bacterium | reverse complement strand
TCGGTGGGACGGCCGAACCGGCCGCGGTGGCCACGGCGGCGGAGGGGTTGCAGGGTCTCGGCCTGACGTGGGAGGCGTCCCGGTTGACCGGCCAGGCCGCCATCCGATCGTCCGACCCGTCGGTGACGCGGGCGCTGCTGGAGCAGGCACGCGACCTCAAGGCCGCGCTCCCCACGTCGGACCCCGCCGAGGCCGCCAGCGCCGTGAGCGTGCTGTCGGAGCGGGAGCAGCTCGTCGCGCAGTACATCGTGGACGGTCTGACCCACAAGGAGATCGGGGCCCAGCTCTACATCTCCCCGAAGACCGTGGAGCACCACGTGGCGAAGATCCGCCAGAAGCTGGGCGCCTCGACGAGGGCGGAGATGCTGGCCGCGCTCCGAACACATCTCTCCGCGTGACCCACTACGCGCCGTAGGCAGCAACACGATCCGGAGTGTGCTCACCACAGCGAGCGGGCTTTGGCACGCTCCGAGTTACAGGTGTAACGTGAGCGCAACACCTCGGGGAGGGGCTCCGGCTCCCCCGATGAGCTCCGGTTCGTGTTCCGAGGTGCGCTGGTCCGGTGGTCGGTCCCGTCCGCCCGCCTCGATCGCCGGGCCTGCGCACCTGGGAGCACGGACCCGCTCCGTCGCCACGGGCGGGCCGTTCGGCGGCGTGTGAGGTGCGGGCTCCGGGTCAGCCGTCGACTTCCCGCCGGCCCTCCAGGGCCCGCCCGAGCGTCAGCTCGTCGGCGTACTCGAGGTCGCCGCCCACGGGCAGCCCGCTGGCGATGCGGGTCACCTTCACCCCCAGCGGCTTGAGCAGCCGGCCGAGGTACATCGCCGTCGCCTCGCCCTCGAGGTTGGGGTTGGTGCACAGGATCACCTCGGCCACGTCCTCCCGCCCGATGCGGTCGAGCAGCTCGCGCACCCGGAGCTGGTCGGGCCCGACGCCCTCGATCGGGCTGATGGCCCCCTGCAGGACGTGGTAGCGGCCGGAGAACTCGCCGGTCTTCTCGACGGCCACGATGTCGCGCGGCTCCTCCACGACGCACACGACGGTCGGGTCACGGCGGCTGTCGGCGCAGATGCCGCAGCGGTCACCCTCGGCCACGTTGAAGCACGTCTGGCAGAAGCTGACCTTGTCCTTGACGACCGCGATGGCGCGGGCCAGGCGCAGGGCATCCTCCTTGTCGAGCTTGAGGAGGTGGAAGGCGATGCGCTGGGCCGACTTGGGTCCGACGCCCGGCAGCCGCCCGAGCTCGTCGATGAGGTCCTGGACGGGACCGGCGTAGACCGCCACCGGCGCCTGTCAGCGGTCCTGCGCGGGGCCGGAGCCGCCGAGCATCTCGCCCAGCCCGCCGAGGTCCATGCCCCCGAGCGCGCCGAGCGCCTTGCGCTGCAGCTCGGTCACCTTCAGGCCGGCGTCGTGCAGGGCGGCGACGATGAGGTCCTGCAACATGGGGATGTCGTGGGGATCGACCACCTCGGGCGCCAGGCGCACGGCCGTGACCTCGCCGCCACCGGTCATCTCGACGGTGACGACGCCGCCGCCGGCGCTGCCCTCGACCACCTCGGCGGCCGCCTCCGCCTGGGCGCTGAACGCCTGCTGGGCCGACTCGAGCAGCCCGGCCAGGTCGCCGAGCCCGGCGGGCCCCTTGGGCTCCGGCACGGCCGGGACGTCGTCGCTCATGGCTCCTCCTCTACGAGCTCGCCGCCGCCGAACTCGCGCAACAGCAGGTCGACACCGTTGGTGGCGACGTCGTCGGCGTCCCGCAGCTCGCTGGGGTCGATGTGGCGGTGCTCGTCGTTGGGCACGTCGTCGGACACCGGAGGCGCGGCGCCGGGAACGGCCGCCGGCGGGGCGCCACCCTCGACCACGACGGCCACGGTCACCGGCGACCCGAGATGGGCGGCGAGCGCCTGCTCGACGTCGCGGCGCGACTCGTCGCAGGCCTTCTGGTGCCAGGCGTTGGGCACGGCGAACCGGGCGGCGCCGCCGCCCGGCTCGACCCAGCGGCCGCCGCGCCACTTGCTGCGGATCTTGACCGGGAGACCGGCCAGGACGCCGGCGGACCAGGCGGCCTCGATCGCGGCCAGGCCGGGCGCCGCCGCGCCGCCCGCCACCGTGGCGGGCGCGGTCACGGGCGCGGGCGCGGTCACGGGCGCCGCCGCCGGGGCGGTCTCCGGATCCGGCTGCCGGGCAGCCCCTGCGGTCGCCGCCGATGTCGCCGCCGTGGTCGCCGTCGCCGTTGCGTTGGCCGTTGCCGTCGCGGTCGCGCCGGCCGCCGGCGTGTCGCCGGCGCCGGGTGCCGGGGCGGGGCGCGCCTTGCGGCCGCGGACGACCGAGCCGAGCGTCGGCTTTCCGGCGCCGGCGCCCTCGGCGGGCGCAGCCGGCGGGTTGTCGTCGTCGCCGGCGGGTGCCCGCCGCGCCCCGCGGGCGCCGGTCAGGGCGTCGCGGGCGGCCGCGGCGCCCGGGAGGCCCCCGCCAACCGCAGGTGACGGGGCTGGCGGCGAGGCGGTCGCGGGTGCCGCCGTCGCCGGCCCGGGAGCCGGTTCGGCGGCGCTCGGCGCCGTGGCGCCCCCCGAACCGCCCGGCACCGGCCCGGCACCGCCGGACCGTTCCAGCCGGTCGAGCCGCTCCAGCACCGCGTCGAGCGTCCGGTCGGCGGCCGGCTGGGTGATGCGAACGAGCGCGACCTCGACCACGATCCGGGGGTCGGGCTTGCGGGACAGTTCGGTGAGCGCCTCGCCCAGCACGTCGAGCGCCCGGGTCAGGCCCGGCGCGCCCAGCGCGTCGCCCACTCGGGCGGCCCGCTCGCGTTCGGACGGCGCCAGGTGCTCGTCGGCGGCGCCCATCACCGACAGGAAGGCGTCGCGCAGCCCGGCGATGATCGCCTCCCCCAGCGACCGGGGATCGCGGCCCGCGGCGACGGCGTCGGCGACGGCCACGAGCACCTTGCCGGGGTCGTGCTCGGCCAGCGCGTCGAGGACGGCGTCGACGGGCTGGGCCTCGGCGAGCACCTCGCCGAGCGCCGCCACCTGGTCGAGGGCCGACAGGGTGTCGCGGGCCGACCCGCCGCCGCTGCGGATGACGTGGTCGACCGCCCCGTCGACGTCGGCCGCAGCCAGCCCCAGGGCGGCGTCGGCGATGACGTGGCGGACGTGATCGGCCAGCACCTCCGGCTGCAGCAGCCGGAACTCGAAGTGCTGGGTACGGCTGCGGATCGTGGGCCGGACCTTCTGCGGGTCGGTGGTGGCGAGCACGAACACGACGTGGGCGGGGGGTTCCTCCAGGGTCTTGAGCAGGGCGTTCTCCGCACCCTGGCTCAGCATGTGGACCTCGTCGAGGATGATCACCTTGCGGTTGCCCGAGGTGCCCAGCGGCACCCGTTCGAGCAGGTCGCGCATGTCGTCGACCTTGCTCTTGGACGCGGCGTCCTGCTCCAGCAGCCAGTCGGTGACTCGCCCCTCGGCCACCGCGACGCAGTTGTCGCACATGCCGCAGGGCTCGCCGTCGGCCGGGGCCGCGCAGTTGAGCACCTTGGCGAGGATGCGGGCGGTGGAGGTCTTGCCGGTGCCCCGCGGGCCGCTGAACAGGTAGGCGTGGCCCACGCGGCCGTCGCGCACGGCGTTGCGCAGGGCTTTGGTGACGTGGTCCTGGCCGAGCACCTCGTCGAACCGCTGCGGCCGGTAGCGGCGGTAGAGCGACTGGTAGGAGGCCATCGCGGCGATGCTACCGACGTGGCGGGGTGGCCCGGGTCGGGACGGCACCCGGGGGCCCACTCGGGCCGGGCACGTGGCGCCGGGCGACCGGGCCGCCGGGCCGCGGCGGGGCCGGGACGCGCAGCGCCCGTGACCCCAGGTGACGGCCAGGCGGTCTGCGGCACACCACAGTTTCCGCTGAGAGCTGCTGCCTCCCGGCCCTGACTCGGTTCACGGGCTGCAGTTGCACAGGACCCGGCCGCCACCTGCGGTCACGGGCGTTGGACACGATAGCCTGTCCCGTCCGGGGTCCCACCCCTGGAGGGATGCGAGAGCGGCCGAATCGGCACGCTTGGAAAGCGTGTGTGGGTCCTGCCCACCGTGGGTTCGAATCCCACTCCCTCCGCACCGCAGGTCCGGACGGTTCCACGCCGTCCGGACTTGTGAGGCTGACCCGGGGAAACGGTTCGGCACCGTTCCCGGCCGATTGGGAGCGATGCGGGGCGGTAGCTCCCAGCGTTGCTCCCAAGGTCGGCCGCGTCATTCCGAACCCTCGCGCTCCGCGTGCGTCCAGGATCGCAGCCGCCCGCTCGCTACGGCCTGGGGGGCAGCGCCCAAGGCGCCTCACGCCGCCGGCGGCCGTCGAAGGCTTGGCATGCCCGACGACCCGGGCGATGTCCTCCAGCGCCTCCCAGTTGGATGTCGACCCGGCGGGATCGATTCGGGAGCGGTGCAATAGGTCGGGCCTTGGGCGCGAGTCGTCATAGGCGGATTATGCAGTACGCGTAAATCTCTATCACCGCTGATCCGCTCGACGTTCGCACCTAGCCCCTCGTTGAGGTTCATCTTGGGCCGTTGTCCCAGGGCACCTTTGAGATCACGGTCGTGCACCCGGCCCGT
>DASSGC010000059.1:0-5089 GCA_035693765.1 Acidimicrobiales bacterium | reverse complement strand
ATCTGGGCGGCCGCCTCGCGCTGCTCGTCCACCAGCGCCAGCCGCTCCCGTGCCGCCTCCACCTCCGCACGCCGGGCGTCGAGCGCCCGGCGGGCCTCCTCGGCGGCGTTGGTCAGCTCGCCCGCCCGTTCGAGCAGGGCGTCGCAGTCCTCGAGATGCGCCTTCATGCGGCGGGCCCGCGCCGCCGACTCGTCCCGGCGGTTGGCGGTGACCGCCTGGAGCTCGCGCGCCCGCCGGAGCTTGGCAGCCAGCTCACCCCGCACCCGCTCGTGCACCTCGACGCGCCGGACCGCGGCCTCGCGGCCGGCGGCGCGGTAGTCGTCCGGCCCGAGCGCGACATCGACCGCCGCGGACTCCTCGGGCGACGGCGCCAGTATCCGCGCGATCTCCTCGGTGAGCCGTGCCCGCTCGCGTGGCGAGGACGGGAGGACCGTGAGTCTCCCGTGCAGCCCCGGCCTGTTGCCCGAAGTACCGGTGTGCGTAGAGGTGGTCACAATCGTTCAGGACGCGGCCACCACGTCGGCCGGGGCCCCAGTGGTGGCTGTGTCGCCTCCGATCCCCAGGATCGCCATTGGGTCACAGCAAGTTTCGTTGGCAAGCAGTCTCGCGCGATCGCGTCGTCCCGCGCTCATCCTGCGCGCGGGCACCCTACAGGTTGACCTGCCGCAGGGCCGTCCCCGGCGCCGAACGCCCCCCGGGTGCCGCCCATCCGCGGCCAGGTGCTCACGCGCCCGTCGCGCATCGGAAACAACGGGTTCACAGGGCGCCCGTAGGGTCGTCGGCGTGGAAACCTTCGTGATCCGCATGTGGCTGCCCGACCGCCCCGGTGCGCTCGGACAGGTCGCGAGCAGGATCGGTGCCGTGCGGGGTGACGTCGTCGGCATCGACATCCTCGAGCGCGACGGCGGCCAGGCCGTCGACGAGCTGGTGGTCGAGCTGCCCGACGGCGAGCTGATCGACCTGCTGGTCAGCGAGGTGCGCCAGGTCGACGGCGTGGCCGTCGAGGAGGTGCGGCCGGTCGCGGACGCCCTGCACGATCCCCGGCTCGACGCCCTGGAGGCCGCCGCCCAGCTCGTGGGGGCCTACGACGTCGACGGGCTGCTCAAGGCGGTCGTCGTGCACGCGCGGCGGGTGGTCGGGGCCCACTGGGTGGCGGTCGTGGACATCGACGACCGCGGCGACGGGGTGCTGGCCGCCGACGACACCGCGCCGAGCGCCGCCTGGCTCGAGGCCTACCTCGCCGGCAGCCGGGCTGCCGAGGGTGCGACCCGCGGCCGGGGCGGCCAGGGATCCGACATCGTGTGGGCCCCGATGGCCAATGCCGGGCTGGCGCTCGTGCTCGGACGGGAGGGCATGCCCTACCGGTCCCGGGAGCGGCGCCAGGTCGCCGCCCTGGCCCGGGTGGTCGACACCCGCCTGCGGGAGCTGCGCCGGGCCCGCAGCAGGGCCCGCCACCCGAGCGCCTGACGATCCCGCCGCCGGCACACGAGGTCGCAACCACCACCACGAGGTCGTCCAGATCACCAGTCGTCGGGGCCGGCGCGAGGGTGTCCCCTCCATCCTCCGCCGGGCCCCGGTGCCCTCCGCAGATCGTCGGTGCCGTGACGGGTGTCCCCTCCGCCCGCTCGCGCGCACCGATGCACCGGCGGCCGGCTCCCTCCCCTCGGGGGCCGGCCGCACCGGTGCCCGAGGGCGGCGGGCGCGGTCCTGCCCGGCGCAGATCGGATCTCAGGCCCAGCCCCGGGAGCGTTGCACGGCGGCCAGCCAGCGGTCGTGGCCGGCGTCGGCCTCGCTGCGGTCGGCCGCCGGGACGCATCGCCGGTCGAGCTGCCAGGCGTCGACCACGTCGGCGGTGGAGTCCCACACGCCCTCGGTGAGGCCGGCGAGGAACGCCGCCCCCAGCGCCGTCGTCTCCTGCACCGCGGGCCGGGCCACCGCCACGCCCAGCTGGTCGGCCTGGAGCTGCAGCAGCAGGTCCATGGTCGACGCCCCACCGTCGACGCGCAGCTCGGCGACGGCCTGGCCCGAGGCGCGGGTCATGGCGTCGACCACGTCCCGCGTCTGGAACGCCATCGCCTCCACCACCGCGCGGGCCAGGTGCGCCCGGCCGCTGCCCCGGGTGATGCCGACCACGGTGCCCCGCGCGTACGGGTCCCACCAGGGGCTGCCCAGCCCCGTGAACGCCGGCACGAGGTAGACGCCGCCGCTGTCGGGGACCGACGCGGCCAGCGGCTCGATGTCGGCGCTCTCCTCGATCAGCCCCAGCCCGTCCCGCAGCCACTGCACCGCGGCGCCGGTGACGAAGATCGCGCCCTCCAGGGCGTAGGTGGGCGCCGGCTCGCCGTCGCGGGTCCAGGCCACCGTCGTGAGGAGCCCGTCGACGGGCGCCGGGCGGTCCGGGCCCACGTTCATGAGCACGAAGCTGCCGGTCCCGTAGGTGTTCTTCGTCAGGCCGGGCGCGAAGCACGCCTGGCCGAACAGGGCCGCCTGCTGGTCGCCGAGCACCGCCGACACGGGCACGCCCCCCAGCACGGGGAGGTCGGCGGCGATCGTGCCGAACCGGCCCCCGGAGGGCCGCACCTCCGGCAGGCAGGCGGGCGGCACGTCGAACAGGCCGACCAGCTCGTCGCTCCAGGCCAGCGTGTCGATGTCGAACAGCATCGTGCGGCTCGCGTTGGACGGCTCCGTGGCGTGCACGCCGCCGTCGGGGCCGCCCGTCAGCCGCCACAGCAGCCAGGCGTCGACCGTCCCGAACGCCAGCCCGGGCCCGCGGGCCACGCCGCCCCGGGTGAGCAGCCACTCGAGCTTGGTGGCGGAGAAGTAGGGGTCGAGCACCAGGCCGGTGGTGTTCCTGACCAGGTCGAGATGCCCCGAGGCCCGCAGCTCGTCGCAACGCCCGGCCGTCCGCCGGTCCTGCCACACGAGCGCCCGGTGCAGGGGCCGCCCCGTGCGGCGGTCCCACACCACCGCGGTCTCCCGCTGGTTGGTGATGCCGACGGCTGCGACCGTCTCGCCCGCCCCGTCGAGCCGCCCGACCAGCTCGGACAGCGTGGCGACGGTGGCCTCCCAGATGTCGTCGGGATCGTGCTCGACCAGGCCGGGCGCCGGGAAGTGCTGGGGGAACTCGCGGTAGGCGTAGCCGGCCGGCCGGCCGTCGTCCCGCAGGGCGAAGCTGCGCACCCCGGTCGTCCCGGCGTCGATGGCGATCACCACGGTCATCGGGCCGGGACGCTACCGCCGGCACGTCCCCGCCCGCCCCCGGTCGCCGGACGCGGGGCACGGACACGGGCACGGAAACGGGGCACGGAAACGGGGCCCGGACAGGAAGCGCCAGGCAGCGCGTGCCGGGTCGGCCCGATCGGTAGGGTCGGGCCCATGCGAGTCGCGATACTCACGGGCGGGGGTGACTGCCCGGGCCTCAATGCGGTGATGCGGGCGATCGTGCGGAAGGGCGAGCGGGTCTACGGCGATCAGCTCGTCGGCCTGCGCGACGGCTGGCGGGGAGCGATCGAGGGCGACCTGCAGCCGCTGGACGTCGAGACGTTCCGCGGCACGCTGCCCCGCGGTGGAACGATCCTGGGCTCGTCGCGGACCAACCCGTACAAGGTCGACGGGGGACCGGAGGCGGTCATGCGGACGCTCGCGGACAACGCGATCGACGCCCTCGTGGCCATCGGGGGCGAGGACACCCTCGGGGTGGCCGCCCGGCTGGCCGGGGACGGCGTCAACGTGGTCGGCGTGCCCAAGACCATCGACAACGACCTGTCGTCCACCGAGCTGACCTTCGGGTTCGACACCGCGGTGCAGATCTGCGTGGACGCCATCGACCGGCTCCACACCACAGCCGAGTCGCACGACCGGGTGATGGTGGTCGAGGTGATGGGCCGCCACGCCGGCCACATCGCCACCTGGGCCGCGATCGCCGGCGGGGCGACGATGGTGCTCATCCCCGAGCGGGCCTTCGACATCGACGAGGTGTGCCGGGTCATCCGGAACCGCCACGCCGGTGGGCGTTTCGCCTCCATCGTCGTGGTGGCCGAGGGCGCCACCCCGGTCGAGGGCACCATGGCCCTGGTGTCGGGCGAGGTCGACGCCTTCGGCCATGTGCGGCTCGGCGGCATCGGCGACCGGCTCGCCCAGGCGATCGAGGACCGCACGGGGTACGAGACCCGGGCCATCGTGTTGGGGCACGTCCAGCGCGGCGGCACGCCGACGGCGTTCGACCGGGTGCTGGCCACCCGCTTCGGCATCGCGGCCATCGACGCCGTGCACGACGGGGCGAGCGGGAAGATGGTCGCCCTCCAAAGCGGCGACATCGTCCGCGTACCGCTGGCCGAGGCCACGGCCGAGCTGAAGCTGATCGACCCGGCGCTCTACGACGTGGCGTCGGTGTTCTTCGGCTGATCGTGCCCCCGGCTCAGCCGGCCCCCTCGTTCTTGATCGAGCCGCCGAGGGCCTTGCCCTCGGCCGACACGGCCAGGCAGAAGGTGTCGGTCTCGCCGTCGTTCCACTGGCTCTCGGTCGGGGTCACCGGCGAGAGCTCGATGCCGTTGGCGACGGCGACGTCGGCGGCGCCGCCGAAGTAGGCCACCAGCTCCATCACGCAGACGTTGCCGGCCTCGGTCCGGAGCGCGTCCTCACCGGGGAAGTCGATGGTCGGGTCGGGCGCCGGGGCCACGGCGAACAACTCGGCCGAGTGGGCCACGTTGCACTCGACCTTCTCCACGTCGCTCGCCTCACCGTTGAAGCAGTCCCCGACCTCGAGGCTGGCCACGGTCTCGGGCTTGTTCGACGCGGCGGTCATGGCGAACGTCGCCACCACCGCCGCCACGACGACCACCACGCCGGCGGCGAGCCCGAGCCGCTTCCGGCGGCGGTCGCGCCTGCGCTTGGCCTCCTTGGCCTCGCCGGTGAGGAAGCCGGGAGGCAGGTCGCCGGACGACCCGGGGCGCGGCGGCGGGGCCGCCGCCCGGTAGGCCCCCGACGGTGGCGGCGGGGCACCGGGCGCGGCCTCGAAGGTCGGGTCGTAGCCCGGCGGCGGCTGCTGCGGGCCTCCGGGCGGCGGCGCGGGCGACCAGCCACCACCGGC
>DASSGC010000058.1:0-4784 GCA_035693765.1 Acidimicrobiales bacterium | reverse complement strand
GGGTCGAAGAAGACGGTGAGCCCTTCGGAGTTGGTCACCGCGGACGCGTTGTCGTGGCCGCGGTAGATCTGGCGGTACGTGTCGGTCGCGGCGTCGTAGTTGGGGTCCGAGGACACGGGCGGGCTCTCCTTGGAATACCGGGTGCGGGAACCGGCGGGATGGTACCGCACGGGTCCCGCACGCCACCCGGCACCGCCCTGTAGGGTTCCGGTCCGCACCGGCCCAACCCGGCGTGCCTCCGGCCCTGCGTAGCCTCCCGTCCCTCTCGGCGGCCCACCGGGCGCGGAGCCCCTTCGGTTGGTCCGACAGCCGACACGAGGAGGATGGATGAGCGAGGCCACGCCCAACCTGGCCGAGGCGCGGCGAATGCTCGGCAAGGGCATCGTGATCGCCGGAGTGGGGGAGACCGAGCAGGGCAAGCTCGAGGGACGGGGGTCGTTCCAGCTCCTCGCCGAGGTGACCAAGATCACCCTCGACGACGCCGGCGTGACGCTGGACGAGGTCGACGGGATGGTCACGGCGTTCTCGTTCGTCGAGTCGACGCTGATGCACGCGACGACCTTCGCGGACTACCTCGGGATGGAGCCCGGCTACTTCGCCTCGGTCGCGGTCGGCGGGGCCACCGCGCCGCTCATGGCGGTCCAGGCGGCGCTCGCGATCGACGCGGGCCTCGCGGAGGTGGTGCTGTGCGTGCGTGGTGACAACACCCGCTCCGGCATCAGCTCCTCCGGGATGATCGCGATGGCGCGGGAGATGAGCCACGGCGCGTTCGAGGCGCCCTACGGGCTCACCACCATCGGCGGCTACGGCCTGCTCGCCCAGCGCTACATGTACGAGCACGACGTGCCGCAGGAGGCGCTCGCCGCGGTCGTGGCGACCCAGTCCGAGCACGCCGCCCTGAAGTGGAACGCGATGCTCCGCGACGTCGTCACCGTCGACGACGTCATGAACGACCGCTGGATCGCGACGCCGTTCCACGCGATGGACTGCTCGCTGGTGTCCGACGGCGCCGCCGCCTTCCTGGTGACGACGGCGGACCGGGCGAAGGGCATGAAGCGCACGCCGGTGTACATCACCGGCATCGGCGAGGGCTACTCGCACCAGTACATCTCCTCCGCCCACGGCGTCGACGGCGTCCGCCAGGGCCTCGGGCGCGCCGGCCGGCGGGCGATGGAGGTCGCCGGCATCACGCCGCAGGACCTCGACGTCGCCGAGATCTACGACTCGTTCAGCTTCACGCCGCTGATCGCCCTGGAGGGCTTCGGGGTCTGCGGCCCCGGCGAGGCGGGCGACTGGGTGCTCGAGGGCAACGCCAAGCTCGGCGGGACGCTCCCGATGAACACCCACGGCGGCCTGATCCGCCAGGCCCACCTCGGCGCGATGCACCACATCGTCGAGGCCGTCCTGCAGCTGCGCGGGGAGGCCGACGACACCGGCCGCGGCGGCGGCGACCACCAGGTGCCCGACGCCAAGCTCGCCATCACGAACGGCTCGGGCGGCATCCTCGCCGCGACGAGCGCGCTGGTCCTGTCGAGCGAGCCGCCCACGGCGGCCTAGGGCACGGGGAGACGACCGATGAGCACCGAGAGCACCAAGCCCGCCTACACCAAGCCCCTGCCCGACCTGCGCCCGGAGGGCGAGACCTTCTGGGCCGGCACCCGCGAGCACAAGCTGCTGCTGCCGGTCGCCGCCGACGGCACGCCGTTCTGGTACCCGCGGGCCCTCACCCCCGGCACCCTCGACCCCGTGAGCTACACGGAGGCGAAGGGGACGGGCGAGGTCTACACCTACTCGATCCACTACATCGGGCCGAGCAAGGCCTACAAGGGCGACCCGCCGCACGTCGTCGCCCTGATCGACCTCGACGAGGGCGTCCGGATGATGTCCAACCTGGTGAAGGACGAGCCGGACTACCCGTCGATCGACCCCGAGGACGTGTCCATCGGGATGAAGGTCCGCGTCGTGTTCCACGACGTCACCGACGAGATCACCCTGCCCAAGTTCGTCGCCGCCTGAGCGGCGGGGCACCGTAGAGCGCGCCAAGGGGGAGCGAGAACACGATGGCCGACTGGAGCGACTGGTACGCCAAGGAGGACCCCACCAAGTGGGTCCTGGCGGAGATCCTGAAGAAGCGTGCGACGGAGACCCCGGACCGGGAGTACCTCAAGTTCGCCGACAACCCGTGGGTGAGCTACGGGGAGGTGAACGCCCGCGCCAACCGTGTCGCCAACGCCCTGATCGCCCGCGGCGTGCAGCCCGGTGAGTCGGTCAGCGTGATGCTCCCGAACTGTGAGGAGTTCCTGCCGGTCTGGTACGGGATCCTCAAGGCGGGCGCGGTGATGAGCTCGATCAACACCGCCTACAAGGGCGACTTCCTCTCCTGGACGATCAACCTCGTCGAGGCGAAGAAGCTGGTGATCAGCGACCTCTACCTGGACCGGCTCGACCTGATCAAGGACGAGCTGCCGCTGCTCGAGCACGTGATCGTGATGCAGACCGGCAACCAGGCGGGCCCCGACCCGGCCAAGTGGAAGTGGGAGCCGCTGACCGAGGTGATGACCGCCTCCGACGGCGAGCCCGACGGGGTCGAGTACAAGTGGACCGACGACGCCCGCATCATGTTCACCTCGGGCACGACGGGCCGCTCGAAGGGCGTCATCAAGCAGAACGCCGCCGACTACTTCTCGGCCCGCGGCCTGCTCGAGGTGGTCTCCGCGACGGCCGGCAAGACGGTGGAGTCCCTCGCCGACGACACCTTCTTCAGCTGCCTGCCGCTGTTCCACTCCAACGCCCAGGTGCTGTCCGGCTACCCGGCGCTCGTCGCCGGCGGCCGCGTCGCCTACGTGGAGCGCTTCAGCTCCAGCAAGTTCTGGCAGCAGGTGATCGACGCCGAGGCCACCGTCTTCAACTCGATCGGCGCCGTCAGCTACTTCATCTGGAACATCCCCGCCTCGGACCTCGACAAGCAGCACAAGGTCCACACGTGCTTCGCCGCCCCGGCGCCGAAGGACATCTACAACGAGTTCCAGGAGCGCTTCGGGGTCAAGTTCATCGAGGGCTACGGCCTCACCGAGACCGGCATGGCCACCTACATGGACCCCACCCAGCCCGCCGTCCCGGGGTCGATGGGGAAGGCCAACCCGGGCTACGAGGTCACGATCGTCGAGCCCGGCACCGACAAGCCGCTGCCGCCCGAAACGCCCGGCGAGATCGTGGTCGACATGCGCATCCCGAACATCGTGATGCGCGCCTACTACGGCATGCCGGAGAAGACGGCGGAGGACTTCCGCAACCTGAAGCTCCACACCGGCGACCTCGGCCGGATGGACGCCGACGGCTACTTCTACTTCATGGACCGCGTGAAGGACTACATCCGCCGCCGCGGCGAGAACGTCTCGTCGATGGAGGTGGAGCGCCAGGCGTCCGACCACCCGAACATCAAGGAGGTCGCGGCGATCGGCGTGAAGGCGGGGGAGGGCGCCAGCTCCGAGGACGAGATCATGATCGTCTGCATCCCGGAGGGCGACGCCCCCGACCCGGCCGAGTACACCCACTGGATGGCCGAGCGGATGCCGTACTTCATGGTCCCGCGCTACATCCGGTTCGTCGACACGCTCCCCAAGACGCCGACCGAGCGCGTCCAGAAGGTGAAGCTGCGCGACGAGGGCATCACCGCCGACACGTTCGATCGTGAGGCCGCCGGCATCACGATCAAGCGCTAGCCCGGTGGGGGAGATCATCCGGTACGGGGCGTACCTGCCCCATTACCGGGCCCCCCTCGGGGAGATCCAGAAGTTCTACGGCCGGCCCGGGCGTCCCCGGGCCAAGGCCCTCTGCACCCCCGCCCTCGACGAGGACGCCCTGACGATGGCGTACGAGGCGTCGGTGGCGGCCCTCGACGGGGGCGAGGCCCCCGGCACCGTCATCACCGTCAGCCAGTCCCCGCCGTTCGGCCTGCGGAAGCTGTCGGCCACCCTCGCCCGCGCCCTGGGCCTCGACGGGGCCACCGCCCTGGACGTGGGCGGCCACTCCGGCAGCCTCCTCGACGCCTTCCAGGTGGCGTCCGCCCTCGCGGCGGACGGCCCGCCGGCGCTGGTGGTGGCCACCGACCACCTCGTCTCCTACGAGGACCGGGTGTGCGACACCCTCTCCGCCGGCGCCGCGGCCGCGTTCGTGGTCGGCGCGTCCGGCGGGATCGCCCGCCTCGGCGCCCGGGCCCGTGCCGGGCGGGAGGTGTACGACGTGTGGCGGCTCGGCACCGAGCCGGAGGCCCGCTACCGCCTCGAGGTGCTGTTCGACGCGTACGGCGCCACCACCAAGGAGGCCCTCGCCGGCCTCGAGCGGGAGACCGAGCGGGGCACCGCCGACTACGCCGCCGTCTGCGCCAGCCAGCCCCACCCCCAGACCCTCCGCGGCCTCGGCAAGGCGGGCGTCGCCCCGGAGCAGCTTGAGGGCACGTCGTTCGTGGGGGAGATCGGCAACCTCGGCGCCGCGTCGGTCGGCGTCGCCCTCGCGATGGGCCTCGACGCGGCCTCCCCGGGGGACCACCTCCTGGCCCTCGGCTACGGCGGCGGGGAGGCGATCGCGCAGGACGTCGAGGTCACCGGGACGCCCCGCTCCTCGGGCGCCGCCGGCCAGCTGGCGGGCGAGGCGATCGATCTTTCGACGTACTACCGTTGGACCCGCGGCCGCCAGGCCGAACCCCACTAGCGGAGGCGACCATGCGCGTCGGCGTTCTCGGGATCGGCAAGACCCCACACAAGATCCAGCACGGCAAGTCGCTG
>DASSGC010000057.1:0-2368 GCA_035693765.1 Acidimicrobiales bacterium | reverse complement strand
GATCGCTCGCCGGCTGGGCCGAACGCCGTCAACGATCTCGAGGGAGGTCGCGATCAACGGCGGGCGTCGCCGCTATCGGGCCTGCCGGGCCGATACCCGCGCGGTCGCTCGGACGTGCCGACCCAAGGCGTCGAAGCTGGCTGTCAACGACGCTCGAAAATTGACCCCCTAGCGACGGGTGAATGTTGACCCCCCTCGCTTGGGGTGGTGGTCACGTTGTGTCGTCTGTGGGCACCCTCCCGAGGTCGCGGTTGCGGAGCCGGTAGCTGTCGCCTTTGAGGGAGATGACCTCGGCGTGGTGGACGAGCCGGTCGATCATGGCTGCGGCGACGACGGGGTCGCCGAAGACTTCGCCCCAGCGGCCGAAGGGCTTGTTCGAGGTGACGATGAGCGAGGCGCGTTCGTAGCGGGCGGACACGAGCTGGAAGAACAGGTTCGCGGCCTCGGCGTCGAAGGGGATGTAGCCGACCTCGTCGACGACCAGCAGCGGGATGCGTCCGAGCCGGGCGAGCTCGGCATGGAGCCGGCCGGCGGCGTGGGCTTCGCCGAGGCGGGCGACCCACTCGGCTGCGGTAGCGAATGCGACTCGGTGGCCGGCCTGGGCGGCGCGGATGCCGAGCCCGATCGACAGGTGGGTCTTGCCGGTGCCGGGCGGTCCGAGGAACACGACGTTGTCCTTCGCTGCGACGAAGTCGAGGGTGCCCAGGTGCAGGAGCGTGTCGCGTTTGAGCGAGCGCTGGTGGTCGAAGTCGAACTCCTCGAGGGTCTTGCGGGCCGGGAACCGGGCGGCGCGTATGCGGGACTCGCCGCCGTGGTCCTGGCGGGCGGCGACCTCGCGTTCGAGGCAGGCGGCCAGGAACTCCTCGTGGGACCAGGACTGGTCGCGGGCTCGCTGCGCGAGCCGGTCGACCGCCGCGGCCATGGAGGGGGCCTTGAGCGCCCGGCACAGGTACGCGAGATCGGCGGCCGGCGTGGTCGGGGTCTTGGTGGCCATCAGCCGATCACCCCCAGCGCCCGGTCGTAGACCGACAGGTCCCGGACCTCGACGTCGTCGCCGGTGGCGACCGCAGTGTGGGCGGCGAAGCGGCGCATCTCGGTCCGGGCCTGGTCGTGGGTGGGGTCGGTGATGGTGCGGTGCTTGGCCCACGAGCGCTGATGACGGCCGACCAGCTCGGTCCCGCAGGTCACCACGACCTCGTCGAGGGTGACGCGGACCTCGACTCGCCGGCCGATCGCGGCGGGGTGGACCGAGTAGTCGCAGGTCTCGACCCGGACCCAGTGGTCCCGACCCAGCCGCATCGACCGCCGCCACGACGGGTCCGGCAGCACCGGCGGCAACGCGAGCATCGCGGCGCGGTCCTCGGCGAGACGGTCGATGGGCCGGGCCCGCAACGTGGCGTGCACCCGGCTGTTGGCCTTGGGCAGCCACCCGGCGAGCTGGTCGTTGAAGTCGCCGGGGGACTCGAAGCGCCGGCCGGGCAGGAAGCTGGTCTCCAGGTAGCGGTTCGCTCGCTCGACGAGGCCCTTGGCCTCGGGGTCGCCCGGTAGGCAGAACACCGCCCCATGCCCAGCACACCCCGGAACCGGTCGAACGCCGCGGTCGGTGTCGACCGGCCGGTGTGGCGGGCGGCGAGGGCCGGCTCGTTGTCGTAGACGCCCTTGCGGGGCACACCGCCCAGCTGCGACAGGCACACCAGGTGCCCGCCAAGGATGTCATGGGCCTGACGGGACGGGATCATCCGGGCGGCCAGGGTCCGCGAGTAGCCCGACACCCCCACCATCACCGGCGGTCGCCCGACCTGTCCCCAGCCCAGCGGCACGTCAGTTGCCGGGAACCACAGGTCCCACTGAGCCAGCTCGCCCGGCCGGTACTCGGTGCGCTGACACGGATCCGGCGGCAGATACAACGGGCGCAGCTCCCGCACCCGGTCCTTGAGCACAGTCAGGCCCCGCTCCCAGCCGATCCGCTCCGCGATCACCGTCGCCGGCATCGTCGGCACCTCGACCAGCAACGCCCGGATCTGCGGCTCGACCACATCAGCGATCGAGCCCTGCGGCTCGCGCCGGTACGCCGGCGGCTCATCGGAACGCAACGCCGAGCGCACCGTGTTCCGAGCGACGCCCAACCGTCCCACGATCTCCTTGATCGGCACTCCCTCGGCCAGATGCAGCCGACGGATCTCAGCCCAGTCCTCCACCTTCAGCAACTCCTCCCTCCCCGGCCCGTGTTCGCCAACGACTTCGTCACCATGGCGCTGGGCACCGATCGGGCCCGACCGGCCCGAACGCCCCAACGCTGGAACGTCGGCGCCATCACCGCCGCCGCTTTCAGCCTGGCAGCGGTGGTTCTGGTCGAATCCTTCCTCGT
>DASSGC010000056.1:0-26784 GCA_035693765.1 Acidimicrobiales bacterium | reverse complement strand
CGGTCGCGGGGGCCGGCGGCGGTACGTCGCCCCTGGCCGCGGCCCGCGCGGTGGCTCAGCGGCGGGCCGGACGGGTCTCGGGCGCCGCCCGCGGGAACAGGTCGAGCTGCTCGCTGCGCCGCCGGCGGTCGCGGACCGGATCCCACACGGCCCCGCCCCGCGGCCCCCGGTCGCGCACCTCCAGGCGGTCGGCGACCAGTGCCCGGCTGGCGCCTCGCTCGTCGCGGACGCCGACGCTGCCGTCGCGCTCCCGTCCGGTGACCCGGCCCTCGCGCCAGCGCCCGCCGGGCCGGTCGCGCCAGCGGACGCGGTCGCCGGGAACCAGCCCGAGGTCGTCGAGGCGGGTGGTCGGGTCGGGCATGGCGGGCTACCCGGCCGGCGGCCCGCCGGCGTCGCCGGCATCGAGCGACGCGCTGAGGCGACGCATGCCCGCCAGCCACCGGTCGCGGTCGGCGGCCCGCCGCTGCTCGAACGTCGCCACCTCGGGGTGGGGGAGGATGAGGAAGCGCTCCTCACGCAGCCCGTCCACCGCGGCGTGCGCCACGGCGTCGGGCGACAGCACGCCCTGCACGGCGGCGGCCCCGGCCGCGCCCGCCGGTACGCCCGCCGTGGTGACGCCGGCGTCGCCGCCCCGCAGCATGGCCGTGTCGACGGCCATCGGGCACAGGCACGACACCTTGATCCCCTGGTCGCCGTAGGTGATGGCCAGCCACTCGGCCAAGGCCACCGCGGCGTGCTTGGTCACCGAGTAGGGCGCGTCGCCGGGCTGGGTGAGCAGGCCGGCCGCCGAGGCCGTCGACAGCAGGTAGCCGCCACCGCGCGCCAGCATGCGCGGCACCATGGCGCGCGCCGCGTACAGGTGGGCCAGGACGTTGACCGACCACACCAGCGACCAGGCCGAGTCCGGCAGCTCGATGCCGCCGTAGCCCAGCACCCCGGCGTTCGACGCGAACAGGTCGATCGGGCCGATCTCGTCCTCGGTGCGGTCGATCACCGCCACGATGTCGGCCTCCACCGTCACGTCGGCCGTGCGGGCCACGCCGCGGTCGCCCAGCGCGCCGGCGGTGGCCAGCGCGCCGTCGGCGTCGCGGTCGACCACCACGACGCACCTGGCGCCCTCGGCGGCGAAGCGCCGGCTCAGCGCCTGGCCGATGCCGCTCGCCCCGCCGGTCACGACGCAGATGCGATCTCGCAGCTCCATGCTTTGCATCGTAGGACCGGGGTACGACGGCGACGCGGACGAGCCAGGCGGCGCGGGCGCCGGACCGGGCTGGGGCGGGGACGCGGCGGGTCAGCCGGCGCCGGCGGCGGCGCGGATGGCGGCCTCGGCCGACGCCCGGCGGTCGCTGCCCCACGGCAGCGGCATCAGCACGGGCACGTCCACCCCGGCGTCGGCGTAGGCCCGCATGGTGGCGGCCACCGTGTCGGCGTCACCCATCACGTCGATGGCGTCGACCATGCGGTCGCTGACCGCGCCCACCGCCCCGGCCCGGTCGCCCTCGGCGAAGCGCCCCCGGATCTCGGCGACCTCGTCGCCGAAGCCCGCCCGCTCGAAGTTGCGGGCGTAGCTGTCGACCACCGCGTACGAGAACAGGTCGCGCCGCGCCAGCTCGATGCCCTCGTCCCGCCCGCAGACCCCGGCGTGCACGTAGGCATAGATCTCGGCGTCCCCGCCCTTGCGCACCTGCTCGACCGACCACGGCACGTGCGATGCCGGCAGGTAGTTGAGCAGCACGCCGTCGGCCACCTCGCCGGCCAGCGCCAGCATGCGCGGGTTCAGCGCGCCGACCACGATCTTGGGCCGGCGCTCGCCCAGCCGCACGCCCAGGCGGAAGCCCTTCACCTGGTAGAAGTCGCCGGCGAAGTCGACCTTGTCGCCCGACAGCGCGGCGCGCAGCAGCGCGACGTACTCGCGCACCCGGTCGAGCGGGCGGTCGCCGTAGGGCGCGCCGTGCCAGCGCTCGGTGACCACCGGCGACGAGATCCCGATGCCGAGCAGGATGTCGCTGTCGGGGTGGAGGGCCTGCAGGGTGGCGCCGGCCATGGCGACGACCGGCGGCGTCCGCAGCTGGAGGGCGAGCACGCCGGTGCCGAGGTCGAGCCCCGGGGCCGCGGCGCCGGCGGCGCCCAGGAGCGAGAACGCCTCCGGGCCGGTGGTCTCTGCGGTCCAGAAGCTGCGGTAGCCCAGCTCAGCGGCCAGCCGGGCCGTGGTGACGGCGAAGTCGGGTCCCAGCGGCATCAGCGAGGCGAAGGTCACTCCGGCACGTTCCATCCCCATGGCCGGGAAGCTATCGCCGGGGGCCGTCCGCGTACGCATCCGGGTGCCCGCCCTGTCACCCTGTGGTCGCCGCGGGACCGGCGTGTGGTCACCGCGCGGCGCGGCGTCGGGCCGTAGCATCGGCCACCTATGGAGTTGACGGCGGCCGAGGGTCGCGTGCTCGGGTGCCTGATCGAGCAGGAGGCGGTCGCTCCCGGCGCCGTCCCGCTCACGCTCAACGCGCTGCGCCTGGCCTGCAACCAGTCGACCGGGCGCGACCCGGTGGTCGCCTACGACGACCGCACGGTCGAGGACACGCTGCTCGCGCTCAAGTCGCGGGGCCTGGCCCGCTTCGTCGCCCCGACGCCCGAGGTGCGCACCACCCGCTACCGCCACCGGGCCGATGAGCGCTGGCGCATGGGCCCCGGCGACCTGGCGGTGCTGGCCGTGCTGCTGCTGCGGGGCGTGCAGGCGGTCGAGGACGTGCGGGCCCAGGCACAGCGGCTCCACCGCTTCGCCGATCCCTACGAGGTCGACGCCGTGCTCGACGCGCTGGCGGCGCGCACGCCCCGTCCGTTCGCGGCACGGGTGCGCGCCCCCGGCGGCGGTCACGGCATCCGCTGGGTGCAGGTGCTCACCGGCCCGGCGCCGCGCCACCTCGACGACGAGCCCGCCCCGGAGGGGCGGCCCGCGGCGGTCGGCGACCTGGTGCTCACGACGGGCCGGCCGTCCGGCGACCGGGTGGTGGCCGAGATCACCTCGCCGTCCTACGCCGACCTGGTGGCGCGGGTGGCCGACCTGGAGCGCCGGCTGGCGGCGTCGCTCGACCGGAGCGCCGCCGCGCTTCCGCCCCCGCCACCTCCGCCGCCCCCGGTCGACGTGCGGGCCCGGGCCGCGGCGCAGCTCGGCGCCGGCGCCTCCGGTGCGCGCCACCGCGACGGCCGGCGGTCGGAGCCGGGCGCGTTGGTCAGCGAGCTGGCCGACCTCGTCGAGCGCATCGGCGACATCGAGCGCCGTGTCGCCCGGATCGAGGCCGAGCTCGGCGCCCTGCGCTGAGCCCCGGCGGCTAGAAGCTGCCCTCGCGGGCGAGGCGGTAGGGCGCGGCCACCCGCTGCTCGCCGACGGGGTAGACGATGACGTCCAGCATGGTCTCGTCGCCCCCGCACCGTTCCTCGCCCAGGGCGACCTGCGCAGGCGTGTCGTTGACGCTGGTCGCCTGGCCGACGATCCCGCCGGCCCGGTCGTGCACCTCGAGCCCGAGGACGATCCCGGGCGGGGCCTCCAGTGTCAGCACGATCGTGCCGTCGCACGTGGTCTGCAGCTCGTCCTTCACCGCCACCACGTAGGTGTCGACGTCGTCGAAGGGCACGATCGTGGCCTCGATGACGTCGACGAGGGGCCGGCCGTCCTCGGTGTCGGGCTCGGCCTCGCAACCGTTGAGCACGTTGCCGTCGTAGTCGTCGTGGTCGTCGATGCACGTGGTGCCGTCGGTGAACGGTGCCGGCTCGGCCTGCCCGCAGGGCTGGTAGGGCAGGTCGACGCAGGCGCCGCCCGACGCCTCCGGGCCGGCCGTGCCCTCCTCGACCACGTCGGCCGGAGCGGTGCCGTCCTCCACGGCGTCGCGGGCACCCCAGGCGACGGCTCCCGCCGCCAGGGCTGCGGCCACGAGGCCGGCCGCGGCCCACCCCCAGCCGCCGGCGGTCGGGTGGGGCAGGCTCAGGGACCGGACCGGCGGCCCGGCCAGCGCGGCGGCCGCCGGCCGCCGAGCGGCCCGCGGGTCGAGCATGGCCCGGAGGAGCTTGCGCAGCGAGGGCGGCAGGTGCTTCGGCACCTTCTCGACCTTGCCGGCGGCCGCCCGCACCATGAGCAGCCCGGGATCGCCCTGCCCGTACGGGCCGTCACCCGTCGCCGCGAACAGCAGCGTCGCCCCCAGCGAGAACACGTCCGTGGCGGGCGACACGGCCTCGCCCCTGGCCTGCTCGGGGGCCATGAAGCCCGGCGTGCCGACCACCATGCCGGCGACCGTGAGGCCGTGGGTCTGGTCGTGGCTGAGGGCGACCCCGAAGTCGGCGAGACACGGCTCGCCCCGGTCGTCGAAGAGCACGTTGGCCGGCTTGATGTCGCGGTGGACGATGCCGGCCGCGTGCGCCGACGCCAGCGCCCCCAGGAGGCGGCGGGCCTGGCGCTCGACCTCGTCGGCGGGCGCCGGCCCGTGCTGGGCGACCCGCTCGGCGAGACTGCCGCCCGCCAGGTACGGCATCACCAGCACGATCTCGTCGCCCTCGTCGATGACGTCGAGCAGGCCGACGACGTTGGGATGGTGGAGCTTGCGGAGGACGGCGGCCTCGCGCAGCAACCGCTCGCGCGAGCGGGCGATGTCGGCGGCGGAGCCCTGGAGCGTCAGCCGCTTGAGCGCCACCTTGTTGCCGTCGTCGTCGCGGGCGAGGTCGACGACGCCCATGCCGCCCCGGCCGAGGCGGGCGATGAGGTCATAGGTCACAACCGCGCCACCCCCGGGCGGTCCGGCGCGGTGGCCGCGGCGCGCGGCCGCGCTCGCGCCCGACCCCTCGACGTCCCGTGCACGACCTGGCTCACCGGCCCAAAGGCTACGACGGCGAGCCGCGCCTCCGGTGCGCGTCCGGCGGCACCCGGGCGGGCCGCGGCTCCGTGCGCCCGTGAACGCGCTGCGTACATCTCCCGCGATGCCGCCGCCCCACGGCGGCGGACCGGTAAGGTGGTCGGCGTGACCGAGACCCGTGCGCTCGACGAGGTGATCAGCCAGGCCCTTGCCGTCATCGACAAGGGGCTGGTCGACCTTGGGCGTCGTGAGCTGGTCTCGTCCAACGAGGTCGCCGACCTCCTGCTCGACGTGCGGATGCTGCTGGTGCAGCCGAACGCGAGCGACGACCGCGACGACGTCGCGGTCGTCGGCTGAGCCCCCGCAGGCTCGCTCCCGCCGTCCGGGCGACGCCGGCGTCGCTGCGGCTCAGCGCTTCAGCGACGTGTGCTTGAACTCGTTGAGCTCCGGGAAGTCGCCCAGCAGATCGACCACCCGGTCGATCGTGCGCCGGGCCACCGCTGCATCGCCGCGTGGGCGCTCCATCAGCCGGACGAACACTGCCCGGTCGCCCTGCAGGAACGTGGGGACGCCCCAGACGTCGTGACCCTCGGCGGCGGCCGTGTGCTCCACCCGCACCTTCTCCAGGGCGGCGCCGCTCGCGATCTCGGCGAACACCGCGTCGGCGTCGACCTGCTGCTCGGTCAGCACCCTGCGCACCTCGGCCTCGTCCTCGAGGTGGCGGCCCTCGTCGTGACGCAGCGCGAACAGCGCCTCGTGGACGTCGAAGAAGCGCTCCGGGAACGCGTCCCGCACCACCACGCCGGCCTGCAGGGCCAGCAGGCCGGAATCCACCTCGGGGCGGACCCAGACGTCCGGTTCGCCCTCGGCCACGTGCACCTGGCCCAGCGAGAACGGCACGAACGTCACGTCCCACGGTGCTCCCGCGCGCAGCCCCACGAGCACGTGCTCGTGGGCATTGCGGGCGAACGGGCAGCGGTAGTCCCAGGTGACGGAGAATGTTGTCATCGGCCGTGCCAACGACCGGTGCCTGCCGTCACATTCCCCCGCGGGAAAATCAGCGCGCTGAGCAGCTACCCGGCGCCCGGGTGGCGCCCGGGCGGCGCGGGCATCGGCCACGCCCGGCGGGCCACACGGGCGAGCGCGACACCGAGCAGGGCGCCGGCCACCACATCGGACGGGTGGTGGATCTTCACGTACACGCGGCTGCTGGCCACCACGGCGGCGATGCCGTAGTAGAGCGGCCACAGGGGATCGTTCTCGGACAGCACGCCGGCGGCGGTGAAGGCCGACGAGGCGTGCCCGGAGGGGAAGCTGGTGGTGCGTGGCCGCCGGAGGCGCCGGGGCCGTTCCTGCTCCCAGGCGGGGCGGTGACGGCGGAACAGGCGCTTCACCGGACCGTTGACCAGCACCGACTCGACGCCCAGCACCGCGGCCATGCGCGTGGCATGGGTCACGGTCCGGTCGGGGGCCACGGCGCGGGTGGCGCTGACGAGGTGCCAGATGAGGCTGAAGTCCCCCAGCTCCGATGCGGCGTACATCAGGCGGTCGAGGTGGGGGTGCCCCCGCAGCTCGTCCACCCGGCCGTCGATGGCGGCGTCGAAGCGCGCGATGGCCCGGGTGGCGCGGTGCAGGGGGTGAGGCATCGGCGGGGGAGCCCACCGGGGGGTCGCCGGGCCGCCGGGCCGCCGGACCGTCACCCGGCCACCGTGACCGCCGCCGGATCGCCGGCCGTGACGGCGGTGGCCGCAGGGCTGTCGTTGCTGCTGTCGCTGCTGCTGCCGCGGTCGTTGCCGGCGTGGCTACCGGCACCGGGAACGGGCACGGGCTCGGGCGCCGCGGCCGCCGGGTGCCCGGCCATCTGCCCGGCCATCTGCTCGGCCATCTGCTCGGCCAGCCGCCGCGCCTCGGCGGGGTCGCCGCCGTAGGTCGGGCAGTAGGGCTGGAAGGCGCAGTAGCCGCACAGCCGGGAGGGCTGGGGCCGGAAGTCCTCGCGGTCGCAGGCCCGCTCGACCGCCTGCCAGACGGCCCCCAGCGTGCGGCGGGTGCCCCGGGTGGAGCGGTCGGTGGGCTCGGTGGTGATGGCGAGCGGATCGCGCAGGTACAGCAGTTGCACGGCGCGGGGCCGGCGCCCGAGGAGCTGCTCGCACAGCAGGGAGTAGATGTGCACCCCCGACAACCGCTTGCGCTCGTACTGGGTGGAGGGCGCGCCACCCGTCTTGTAGTCGGTGACCACCAGCTCGCCGTCGGCGTCGAGCTCCAGCCGGTCGATGATGCCCCGGAGCCGGATGCCGTCGATCTCGGCCTCCACCTTGAGCTCCAACCCGATGGCCCGGACGCCGCGGGGATCCTCCAGCCGGAAGTAGTTGCGGACGAGGTCGGCCGCCTCGGCGTGGAACGCGGCGGCAGCGTCGGCGTCGAGGTCGAGCGCGACGTAGTCGGGGTCGCTGCGCAGCTCGGCGGCCGCGTCGTCGAGGCAGGCCAGCGCGGCGTCGGGCGTCCGCGCCGCTGGCTCCAGCAGGTGCAGGCGCTCGAGCGCGGCGTGGACGAGCGTGCCGCGGGTGGCCGCGGGGGTGGGCGGCTCGGGCAGCCGGTCGATGACCGAGAACCGGAACGCCAGCGCGCAGTCGGTGAACGACGTCACCTTGGACGGGCTGAGCGACCGCGGCACCGGATAGGGCATGGCTCCGAGCGTACGCCCGGGGTGTGACGGGATCGGGGACCGGTCCCGAGCCGGCGCTCAACCCAGGGCGAGGGCGGCGCGGACGGCGGCCGCCATGCGTGCGGGGTCCTCCATCGGGCCGAAGTGGGTCAGTCCCTCGTGGCGCTCGAGTCGCCCGCGAGGCAGCGCCGCCGCGACCGGGGGACCCAGCAGGGCGGGCCCGACGTCCTCGCCGCCGACGGCGACCGTGACCGGGCAGCGCACCTCGCCCAGGCGGGCGAAGGCCTGCTGGCCCAGCCCGCCCTCGAACACCCGGGCCTCGACCTCCGGCGTGCACTTGAGCGCCACCATGCCGTCGTCGGGCACGTCACGCAGGCCGTGGTCGACGTAGGCCTGCAGCGCCTCGGCCGACAGGGCGCCCAGCGGCGGCTTGGAGGTGAAGTTGGCGTAGGCCGTGGCACGGTCGGCGAACCACGGCCGACGGCGCCGCGCCGTGTCGGCCATGCCGTTGGGCACGCCGGGACCCCGCGGTGCGGACCGCGGCATGACGATCGGCTCGTACAGCCACAGGGCGGCGAAGGTGCCCGGCCGCCGCTGCTCGGCGAGGAGCAGGGCGGTGCCGCCCATCGAGTGCCCGACCGCCGGCCCGCCGGCGAGGTCGAGGTCGTCGACCACGGCGAGCACGTCGTCGGCCATGCCACCCCAGCCGAAGTCCATGCTGGCGGGCGAGGTGCTGTCGCCGTGGCCCCGGAAGTCCACCGCCCACCCGTGGGCCACGTCCGCGAGCCGTGAGGCCAGCGGCGCCCAGGTCAGGCCGAGGAACCCGGTCGGGTGGCAGAACAGCAGCCCGGGGCCCTCGCCGCCGAGGTCGTGGACCGCGAGGGTGACACCGTCGGTCGAGGCAACCCGGCGGGCGGGCACCGGGGGGACGGGGGCGGCGGGCGCTGCGGACATCGGATCCATGCTGGCAGCGGGCCCGGGCGTGCGGCCAAACGCCGCGGCCGGCTGCCGGACCGCGGGCCCCGCACCGGTAGGGTCGGCGGCGGATGCCCGAGATCGTCGACGTCGAGGCCGTGCGGGCCGCCAACCACGCCTACTACGAGGCGTTCGAGGCCCGCGACCTCGACGCCATGTCCGACCTATGGGCGCACGACGACGACGTCGTGTGCACCCACCCGGGCTGGAAGACGCTCCACGGCTGGGGCGCGGTGGCCGGATCGTGGTTCGCGCTCTTCGGCGGGCCGCAGCGGCTGCAGTTCATCCTCACCGACGAGCGCGTGCACCTCTCGGGCGACGCCGCGTGGGTCACGGTCGACGAGAACCTCATCACCGAGCAGGTCGGGGCGACCGTCGCCGCCGTCAACGTGTTCCGGCGCGTGGACGGTCGCTGGCTCATGGTGCTCCACCACGGCTCACCTGTGGCCCCGAGCGGCCCAGAGTAACCTGCAGGATCAGTGCAACAATCCGCGTCTCCCGTCGACGGCCGCGCCGCCCGGGCCGCAAGGACCCGGGACGCCATCGTCGACGCCTGCATCGGGCTGGTCGAGGAGGGTGACCTGCGCCCGACCGCGCCCCGGATCGCCGAGCGGGCGGGGGTGTCGGTGCGATCGGTGTTCCAGCACTTCGACGACCTTCCGGCGCTCCACACGGCGGTGATCGAGCGGATCGTCGAGCGGCTGGCGGTGCTGGTCGTGGCGATCGACCCCGATCTGCCGCTCGACGACCGCGTCACCGCCTTCGTCGATCACCGTGCGCTGCTGCTGGAGGCGCTGCTGCCGTTCCGCCGGGCGGCTGCGGTCCACGGACCGTTCTCCCCCGAGATCCGGGAGGCCGCGGCCCGGGGGTCGGAGTTCCTGGGGGGCGAGGTGGCGGCCGCGTTCGGCCGCGACGTCGAGCGGCTCCCCGCCGCCGAGCGGCGCGAGCTGCTCGATGCCCTGGCCGCCTGTGCGTCCGGGGCCATGTGGGACGCGTTGCGGTCGGAGATGGGTGACTCGCCGCGCCAGGCGCAGGCCGTGCTCGACCGCACGCTCCGGGCGCTGCTGGCCGGCGTGCCCGCTCCCGGTTGAGCAGCCGAGCGGATAGGTCACGTCGGCGCGTGTCACCGTGCTGCATTGCCCGTCGGCCGAGCTGTGGAGCTGGTGCTTGCATGCCAAATCCCCACGCGTAGGCCGTGGCGAGCGCCCTACCCGCTCGGCCGAGAGTGAGGGGCCGGCGGGGCGCATCGGCCGGCGCGCACCGCGGTGAACCCCCGACGGGGCTGGCGCGTGTGGATGCCATGGACACGACGGGGCGAGCGGCCACAGGGCCGCCGACGACCGGGGGGACGAGTGTGCCGCACGGCAGGTTCGACGGGTTCGACGACTTCGCGCAGCGCGAGCGCGGGCCCCTGGTGGCCTTCGCCTGGTCGTTGACCGGCGACCGGGCGGCCAGCGAGGACCTGGCCCAGGAGGCGCTCGAGGCGGCGTGGAAGCGATGGGACACCGTCGCCGGCTACGACCGCCCGGGCGCCTGGGCGCGCCGGGTGGTGGCCAACGCGGCCACCGGCCGGGGGCGCCGCGCGACCCGCGAGCGGCGCGCCTACGGCCGGTGGATGGGCCGGCCCGCCGCCACGGTGGAGCTCGAACCGCAGGACCACCGCTTCTGGGGCGAGGTGCGCAAGCTGCCGCAGCGCCAGGCCCAGGCCGTGGCCCTGCACTACCTGGAGGACATGCCGATCGGCGACATCGCCGCGGTGCTCGGGTGCGCGGAGGGGACGGTGAAGGCCCACCTCCACCGGGGCCGGCTGGCGCTGGCCCGGAGCCTGGGCCTGCTGGACACGGACGAAGGAGGCGAGCGATGACAGACCCCCACGATCACACCGAGCTCACCCGGGCCGAGATCGCCGCCCTGGCGGCCCTCGACCGCCGGGGCCGCGCCGCCGGCGCCGCCCTGCTGGCGGCCGTGTCGACCGAGCCGGTCACCGGCACCCGCACGGCGCCGCCGGCCGCGACCACCCCGGCCGCCCCGCCGGCGGCTCCTGAGCTGCCACCGGCGCTGGAGCCGGTGCCCGCCGGCCCGGCGGGGGCGCGGGCGCGACCGCGACCGGCGCGCCGCTGGTGGTTGGCGGCGGCGGCCGCGCTGGTCGTGGTGGCCGGGGCCGTGTCGGCCCTGACCTTCCGGCCGGGCAGCGCACCCACCGCCTCCGGCGGCGACGACGGCTACCTGCTGCCGGGCTGGCTGCCCGACGGCTTCTCGCTGCAGTCGGTCAGCACTGGAGCCGGCACGACGCCACCGGCCCCCCGCGACGTCGCCGTGTACGGCGTGACCGGTGCGCCCGACCCCTGGGCCGGGCCGGTGATCGCGGTGGCGTTCGTCGACGAGCCGGTCCCCGACGAGGGCGAGCCGGTGACGGTGGCGGGCAGCGCCGGGGTCCTGGTCGAGGCGGACGGCGTCCTGACGCTGCGCTGGGCGGCGGAGGGCGGCCGGATGACGGCCCTCGGGCAGGGCGTCGACCGGGCCACGCTGCTCGCCGCGGCCGGCGGGGCCACCGCGGCGCCGGCCATCGCCTCGACCGCGCTCCCCGACGGGTTCGGCGAGATCGGGCGGGCCCCGCTGTCGGCCGCCTGGGGGCTCCGGACCGAGCGCGCGACGATCCAGCCCCCGATGCTCCACCTCACCTACGTGGGGAGCGGCCCCGACGTCGTGGTCGTCCTCGAGCGGCCCGGCACCGCGGCCGGGGTCGACGTGGCCCGGGTGGGGATGCCCGGGGCGCGCGTGACCGAGGTCCGCGGCCGGCGCGCCGTCGCCGCCGGCGTCGAGGCGGGGCTCGGCCGGTTCGTGCAGTGGCTGGAGCCGTCCGGCATGCTGGTCACGGTCGGCGCGACCTCGCTGCCGGAGGACGAGCTGCTGCGGGTGGCGGGGGAGTTGCGGCCCGCGGGCGACGGCGAGGTGGAGGGGCTGGTCCGCGGCCAAGGCGTGGACGTGGCGCAGGAGGACGGCGCCGACGAGGCGACCGGGGAGGACGGCGCGGGGGCGTCGTCCGGCGGCGCGCCTGTCCTCGCCGGCGAGCGCGTGGGCGGTCCGGCCGGCGAGCGGGCCGGCCTCGCCTGGGCGCTCGACCTGATGATCGAGGACGGGGGCCTCGGCCTGACCATGACCTGGGGCACCGGCGGCGCGGGCGTCGGCTGGGACCCGGACGAGGAGGGCCCGGTGGTGGTCGGGGAGTCGCAGTCTGCCGACTGGCCCGAGACGGTGCTCTACGGCGCGGCCGACGACTCGGTGGCGACCGTCACGGCCGACACCGGTGCCGGTCCGGCCGACCTGCCGCTGGACCGGGTCGAGGCAGGCGGCCGGACGTGGGGGGTGTTCGTGCTCTTCGTGCCGGTCGCCTCGCCCACCGAGGTCACGCTCGTGGCCCGGAACTCGGCGGGCGCCGAGGTGTGGCGGGACGTGACGCCGGTGCTGCTGCCGGGGTGACCGGCGGATAGCCTCCCGCCGATGATGGGCGAGGAGGACCCGGCCACCCGGCGGGCACGACGGGGGCTGGCGGCGATGATGGTGGGGTCGGGGGCACTGCACTTCGCAGTGCCCTCGACCTACGTGAAGATCGTGCCCCGCTGGCTCGGCGACCGGCGCCGGGTGGTGCTGGTCAGCGGCGCGCTGGAGGTGGCGGCCGGCGGGTTGCTGCTGAGCCGGCGCACACGCCGGGCCGGTGGCTGGCTGACCGCCGCCCTGCTGGTCGCGGTGTTCCCCGCCAACGTGCAGATGGTGCTCGACGCCGGGACCGAGCACCAGGCCGCGCCGAACGTCCCGGCCCCGCTGTTCCGGGCGGCGGGCCTGGCCCGGCTGCCCGGGCAGGTCCCCATGATCCGCCGGGCGCTCCGGGTGGCCCGCTCCTGATCACGACTCCGACGCGAGGATGGCGTAGAGCTTGCGCTTCGTCTCGTTGAGCACCTCGAGCGCACGGGCCCGCTGCTCGTCGGTGCCGGCCATGCTCACCTCGGCGAGCGCGTTCATGATGCCGGCGGCGGCCTGGCGCACGTCGTGGGCCGCGGCGACGTCGTCGTCGTCGGCGAACTCGGCCCACGGGGGCTTGGCGGCCGCCGGCTCGGCGGCGGTCCGCCCCTCGTCGGTGAGGGTGTAGCGCTTGCGCGCGCCGCCGCTGTCGGCGATCACGAGGCCCTCGTCCTCGAGCATCTGGAGGGTGGGGTAGACGGATCCCGGGCTGGGGCGCCAGATGCCTCCCGTGCGGCCGGCGAGCTCCTGGATCATCTCGTAGCCGTGCATCGGGCGCTCGGCCAGGAGGGCGAGCAGGGCGTTGCGGACGTCGCCGCGGCGGCCCCGCCGCCCGCGGCCCCGGCCCCGCCCCCGGCCGAACCCGGGCGGCGGGAAGGGTGGGCCCCAGTGTCCGAACTCGTGGCGGTGCCGGCCGCCGTGGGGGCCGCGGTCGGTGGGGAGGAAGTGGTCGCGCATGGGGGATCTCCTTTGGTCTCGACCAACGATGCCTTTAGCAACGATGCATTGACGATATATCGCTGAAATGTCGCTGAGCACGCGCGGTGGCATGACATCCGTCACGCGCCCGGGCGCGCGACGGCCCCCGGCGCTGCCGGGGGCCGTGCACGTGCTACCTGCGGGCGGGCGGCGCCCGCGGCGGCGTCAGCCGAGCGTCTTGAGGGCCAGCATCAGCTCCTCGTTGAGGTTGCCGGGCACCTCGTAGCCCTCCTCGTCCCGGATCTCGGCGAACCGGTCGCGCACGACCTCGGCCGTCAGCGCCGGATCGGTGATGCCCGGGGTGACACCGACGAACACCCGGGCCACCCGGCCGCCACCCACCGAGTAGACCTCGCCGCTGACCGGGCAGTCCTCGTGGGCGAGGAACGCCACCACGGGCGTGACCATCTCCGGCAGCAGCTTGTCGGCCACCGGGCCGAGGATGTCCTCGGTCATGCGGGTCTTCGCGACCGGGGCGATGGCGTTCACCTTGATGTTGCTCTTGGCCCCCTCGACCGCCAGCACCCGGGTCAGCCCGACGAGGCCCATCTTCGCCGCCCCGTAGTTCGCCTGCCCGAAGTTCCCGAACACGCCGGCGCCCGATGAGGTGTTCACGATGCGGCCGTAGCCCTGGCTGCGCATGGTCTCCCACGCCGGCTGGGTGACGTTGAACGCGCCCCGCAGGTGGACGTCGAGCACGGCGCCGACCTTGTCGGGATCCATGTTCTTGAACGAGGCGTCCCGCAGGATGCCCGCGTTGTTGATGATGACGTCGACCCGGCCCCACGTGTCGAGCGCGGCCTGCACGATGGCCCGCCCACCCTCGGGCGTGGCGACGGAGTCGTAGTTGGCGACCGCCTCGCCGCCCGCCGCCGCGATCTCGTCGACCACCGCCTGGGCGGCGGTCGTGCCGCTGCCGGTGCCGTCGACCGAGCCACCCAGGTCGTTCACGACCACCAGCGCGCCCCTGCGGGCCAGATCGAGCGCGTGCGAGCGGCCCAGACCGCCACCGGCGCCGGTGATGATCGCGACCTTGCCGTCGAATCCCAGATCAGCCATGAAGCCCAGCGTAGGGGGGTGGTCCGGGCCCCTCCGAATCGGCGGGGCGGTACTACACGCGCCGGCGCGACCGGGCGTCGAGCCACGAGCCGAGGGCCAGCACCAGGTACACCGCCGCCACGGTGGCCGACACCCAGCCGTAGCCGTCGGACACCGGCACGAGCAGCGCGCACAGGGCGGCGGCGGCGAGGAAGAAGGCGGCCCGGCGGTCCGTCCGGCCCCGCATCACAGCACGTCCACGATCAGGAAGGTGAGCCACGCGATCGCGAACGCTCCCGGGATCGTCAGCACCCAGGCCCAGACCACCCGCCCGGCCACGCCCCAGCGGACGGCCGACAGCCGGCGGGCCGCACCCACGCCGACGATCCCGCCGGTGATGGTGTGGGTGGTCGACACCGGGATGCCGGCGGCCGAGGTCGCGAACAGGGTGAGGGCCGCCGCCGACTCGGCCGCCACACCGCCGACCGGCTGCAGGCGCGTGATCTTCGATCCCATCGTCTTCACGATCCGCCAGCCCCCGGTCAGGGTGCCGAGGCCGATCGCCGTGTGGGCGGCGAGCACCACCCACAACGGCGTGCCCTGATCGGCCGAGGCGTGACCCGACGCGATCAGCAGGGCGAGGATGACGCCCATCGTCTTCTGGGCGTCGTTGGCGCCGTGGCCCAGGCTGAAGGCGGCGGCCGACGCGAGCTGGCCGTGCCGGAAGCCGCGGTTGAGCCGCTCGATGTTCCGGTTGCGGTGGAACACCCAGAAGATCGCCAGCGTGAGGATCAGGCCCACGGCCAGGCCGATCAGCGGCGACAGCACGATGAAGATGCCGATCTTGCGCAGGCCCTCGCTGATGAGCACGTCGAAGCCGGCCTTGGCCACCGCCGCCCCGGCGATGCCGCCGACCAGGGCGTGCGACGAGCTGGTCGGCAGCCCGAGCCAGAACGTGATCAGGTCCCACGCGATCGCGCCGGCCAGGCCGGAGAAGATCACGGCGATCGACAGGACGTCCTGCACCACCACGTCCTTGGCGATGGTCGAGGCCACGGCGTCGCCGAACACGAGGAACGCGACGAAGTTGAAGAACGCCGCCCAGACGACCGCCGTCCGGGGCGACAGCACCCGGGTCGACACCACCGTGGCGATCGAGTTGGCGGCGTCGTGGAACCCGTTGACGTAGTCGAAGCCGAGCGCGACCGCGACGACGAGGATGACGGCGATGTCCATGGGCGTGACTCGTGCGACCCGGGCCGCTGCTCAGGCGTGCTTCAGGACGATCGACTCGACCACGTCGGAGATGTCCTCCAGCGTGTTGAGGGCCGCCTCCATCGACTCGATGACGTCCTTCCAGCGCAGGACGTCGAGGGCCTCGAACTCGCCGCCGAACAGCCGGGCGAGGATGCGGCGGTGCACCGCGTCGCCCTCGCTCTCCAGCCGGTCGATGGCGTCGAGGTGGGGTTGCACGCCCTTCATCGACTCGAGCCGGGCCATGAGCTGCTGGGTCTCGTCCGCGCACTGGACGATCAGGTCGGCCTGCTCCTTCAGCTCGGGCAGCGCGGTCGTGATGCCGGTGAGCTGCATCCGGTGGGAGACCTCCAGCATGTCGTCGACCACGTCGTCGAGCTCCTCGGCCAAAGCGTGGATGTCCTCCCGGTCGAACGGGGTGACGAAGGTGGTGTTGAGCCGCTGGAGGATCGCGTGCACCAGCTCGTCGCCCCGGTGCTCGCACGCGGCCACCTTCTCGTGGCCCTCCGGGTCGTTGGGGTCGGTCAGCAGGTCGCGGAGCCGGCGCGCGCACTCGGCCACGTTGGCGGCCGACTCGTTGAACAGGCCGAAGAAGGCGTCATCCGAGGGGAGCAGGCGGAAGCGCACCGGTCAGGCGCCCGCGGCCAGGTAACGGATGCGTTCGGCGATGTGCACGGTGTGGTCGCCGAGGCGCTCGTAGAACCGGGCGACGAGGGTGGTCTGCAGCGCGTCGGCGAGGCCGACGTCGGCCTGCTCCAGCTCGGCGATGAGGCGGTCGTGCAGCGCGTCGAGCTGGTCGTCGGCCTCGTCGAGACGCGCGGCGGCCGTGCCGTCGCGCTCGGCCCACGCGTCGGCGACCTGCCGCCACATACCCGAGCAGATGGTGCCCATCTGCTCCAGGAGGCCGCGGAAGGCCGGGGTCAGGCGGAGCGCCGTCCCGGTGGCGGCCCGCTGGGCCACGTGCTCCGCCAGGTCGCCGCTACGCTCGAGCTCCGGCACCACGCGCAGGACCGACACGAGGTAGCGCATGTCGCCGCCCATCGGCGTCTGCGTCAGCAGCTCACGCTCGGTGATCCGCTCGAGGTCGGACTCCAGGCCGTCGACCAGCTGGTCGCGCGCCGCAAGCTCCCGGGCGGCGTCGGCGTCGCCCGCGAGCAGGGCCTCGCTCGCCGCGGCGACGGACTCCGTGACCAGCGCGAACAGCCGGATGACCTTGGCGTCGATCTCGTCGAGCTGCTGGTGGAACTTGCGGCGCAGTTCGTGAGGAGGGCTGGACACGGCCGCACCGTACCCGGGGTTCACCGTCCGATCACATCGATGTCGACGCTCCGGCAGATCGGGCCTCGGAGAAGGCGCGGCGAGGTCACGTCGCTGCCGGTCACCGTGCGGCATCGCCGGTCGGCCGAGCTGTCGGGCTGGTGCTCCCGCCCCAGATCGCCACGCGCAGGCCGTGGCGAGCGCCCTATCCGCTCGGCCGCTCAGGCGGCACCCTGCGAATCGGCGGCGAAGGCCTTGAGCCGCTTGTAGTCGACCTTGCCGTTGGGGGCGCGCCCGATCGTGTCGATGGTGAGGACGTGCTTGGGCGCCTTGTACGCCGCCAGCTTCGAGCGCACGTGCTGCTTCAGCTCGTCGGCGTCGACGGTGCTGCCCGGGTTGGGTTCGACGACCGCGGCCACCACCTCGCCGAACTTGTCGTCGGGCACCCCCACCGCGACCGCGTCGCGCACGGCCGGGTGGGTCTTGAGCACCTCCTCGACCTCCTCGGGGAAGACCTTCTCGCCGCCCGTGTTGATCACGACCGAGCCGCGGCCGAGCAGGGTGAGGCTGCCGTCGGCCTCGACCATGGCGTAGTCGCCCGGGCACGAGTACCGGCGGCCCTCGAACTCGATGAAGGTGGCCGCCGTCTTCCCGGGGTCCTTGTAGTAGCCGATGGGCTGGTAGCCGCCCACCGCCACCCGCCCGATCTCGCCCGACCCGGGCTCCACGCGGCGGCCGTCGTCGGTGATCACGATCGTGTTCTCGCCGAGCTGGAAGGTGGCGGTCTGGCTGGCGCTGGTGCCCGACGACACCGACTGGCCCATGCCCACCGCCTCGGACGACGAGAACGCGTCGACCAGCAGCATGCCGGGGTGGTGCTTGAGTAGGCCCTGCTTGACCGGCTCGCTCCACATGACGCCGGAGGAGGCGATGAGGAAAAGGCTGGCGAGGTCCCAGCGGCCCGGGTTCTCGTCGAGCGCCCGCAGCATCGGCTTGCCGAAGGCGTCGCCCACGATGGCGATCTGGTTGACCCGCTCACGCTCGATGGTGTCGAACATCTCGTCGACGTCGAGGCGCCGCGAGGTCAGGGTCACGCTGCTGCCGCCGAGCGACAGGACGATGAGCTGGGTGTACAGCCCGGTCCCGTGCATGAGCGGGCACGCGGGCATGCCCACCGGGCCGGGCATCTTGACCTGGTCGCGCACGACGTCGGGGCCGGGCTCGGCGGTCTTGTACGTCGGGTTCATCTGGGCGACCAGCGTGCGGAACAGGTCGTCCTGGCGCCACATCACGCCCTTGGGCATGCCGGTGGTGCCGCCCGTGTAGGTCATCAGGATGTGGTCGCCGCTGCGACCCCACGGCGGTACGACGCGGTCGGGGTGGCTGCCGGCGGCCTCCTCGTAGGGCAGGGCCCACGCCGGGCACGGTCCCTCGCCGTCGTCCACCCACAGCCACGTCACGATGCGGGGCACCCGGTCGCGGATGCGTTCGATGGTGGGGGTGAAGCTGCCGTGGAACACGACGGCCACGCAGTCGGCGTTGTCCCACAGGTAGACGAGCTCGTCGTCCTGGTAGCGGTAGTTGGTGTTGATGGGGACGAGCCCGGCCTTGAACGAGGCGAACAGCGACTCGATGTACTCGGTGCCGTTGTAGAGGTACTGGGCCACCTTGTCCTGCTCGACCGCCCCGCGCTCGAGCAGCGTCGCGGCCACGCCGTTGGCTCGGCGGTCGACGTCGGCCCACGTGAGGCGCCTGTCGCCGTGGACCAGGCACGGCGCGTCGGGGATCTGCTCGGCGATCACCTCCCAGACGTCGGCGAAGTTCCAGCCCGGCATGGGTGCGCTCCTCGTGTCGTTGGACGAGTCCGGTGGTCGGTATCGCGGGCGGTGAGGCCCCGGAGCCGGAGGGTAGTTGGTGCCCCGAGATCGGGAGAAAGCCGCCCGCCGCATCCTCTACGGTCGCCAGCGTGGACTTCGAGCTGCCCGCCGCCGACGACCCCCGCCGCACGGCCGTGCGTGCCTGGCTCGACGCCCATCCCGCCCCCTCGGGGCGGGAGCTGGCCGAAGCCGGGCTGGTGGCGCCCCAGTGGCCGCCACCGTGGGGCCGGGACGCCGACCCCGTCCACCAGCTCGTGATCGACGACGAGCTGCACCGGGCCGGGGTGCAGCGCCCGAGCAACCCCATCGGCATCGGCTGGGCCGGTCCGACCCTGCTCCACGCCGGCACCGATGAGCAGAAGCAGCGCTACCTCATGCCCCTGCTCGCCGGCGAGGACGTGTGGTGCCAGCTCTTCAGCGAGCCGGGCGCCGGCTCCGACCTGGCCTCGCTGTCGACCCGGGCCCGGCGCGACGGCGACGAGTGGGTCGTGTCCGGGCAGAAGATCTGGACGTCGTTGGCCCAGTTCGCCCGGTACGGCATCCTCATCGCCCGGACCGACCCGAAGGCGCCCAGGCACCGGGGCATCTCGTACTTCGTGTGCCCCATGGACAGCCCCGGCATCGAGATCCGGCCCATCGTCGAGATGACGGGCAGCCACACGTTCAACGAGGTGTTCCTCGACGACGTCCGGCTGCCGGCCGAGAACCTGGTGGGCGAGCCCGGGCAGGGCTGGAGCCTGGCCAAGGTCACGCTCGGCAACGAGCGCGTGTCGCTGTCGTCCGGCGGTGCGCTGTGGGGCATGGGCCCCACCGTCGCCGATCTGCTCGACCTGGTGCGCGAGCGGGGTGGGGTCGACGACCCGATCTGGCGCGACCGGCTGGTGCGGCTGCACATCGAGGGCGAGATCCTGCGGCTGATCCGGCTGCGGACCGTGAGCGCCCGAGTCATGGGCCGGGAGCCCGGGCCCGAGGCGTCGATCCGCAAGGTGCTGGCCGACGAGCACGGCCAGCATGTGTTCGGCCTGGCCAAGGCCCTGACCGGGGCGGGGGGGATGCTCACCGACCAGGGCCCGCTCGGGGCGCCGGTCGACCTGTGGCACTACGGCTTCCTCTTCTCGCCCGCGCTCACCGTGGGCGGCGGCACCAGCGAGGTGCAGCGCAACATCGTGGCCGAGCGGGTGCTCGGGCTGCCGCACGATCCCGGCGTGACCTGAGCGCCCGGCGACCACGGACGATTCGCGCACGCTCCGCCCGATTTGGCAGGATCAGGCCATGGCGAAGCGTGCGGCGCCCGACGTGTTCAAGCGCAACGAGATGGTCCGGACCCTCGATCCGCTGCCCGGCGTTCCCGCGGGCAGCCGGGGGCGGGTCTACCTGGTCGACGGCTTCGCATGGACGCGGTACCGGGTGCTGTTCGACAACGGCGCCGACGTCGGGTCGCTCGACGGCAGCGCGCTGGCCCGACCGCGGGACTACGAGGCCGCCCTCGCCCGCCGCGCGGCGGCGGAAGCGGCCCCGGAGGTCGCCGCGGCGGCGACCGAGGCAGGCGACGGTGCGGCGGCGGATGGCGGCGGCGACAAGACCGTCAACGGCGTCGTGGTGCCCGCCCTGCTGCTCGACCGCTCGAAGCGGGCGCGCGAGCGGCTCTCGGCCGCCTGACGCCGGTCGACACACCGGCGCGGCCGGTCGCCGCGCCCGAGGGAGGGGAAGCCAGATGAAGCTCAGCATGCCGCTCAGCTACGCCGGCGGGCTCAAGGAGTCGGCGCAGCAGGCCGCCGCGCTGGAGAAGGCGGGCCTCGACACCGTCTGGGTGGCCGAGGCGTACGGCTTCGACGCCGTGAGCCTGATGGGGTACCTGGCGGCGGTGACCGAGACCGTGGAGATCGGTGCCGCCATCCTGCCCATCTACACCCGCACGCCCACCCTGCTGGCGATGACCGCGGCCGGCGTCGACGCCCTGTCCGACGGGCGGTGCATACTCGGCCTCGGCGCGTCGGGGCCGCAGGTCATCGAGGGGTTCCACGGCGTGCCGTACACGAAGCCGCTCACGCGCACGCGCGAGATCGTCGACATCTGCCGGCAGGTGTGGGCCCGGGAGCGCGTCACGTACCAGGGCTCGGCGTACACCCTGCCGCTGCCGCCCGAGCAGGGAACGGGGCTGGGCAAGCCGCTCAAGCTCATCACGCGGCCCGTGCGCGAGCGCATCCCGATCTACGTGGCCGCCCTCGGTCCCCGCAACGTGCGGATGACCGCCGAGGTGGCCGACGGTTGGCTGCCGCTCTTCTTCCTGCCGGAGAAGGTGGACGACGTGTGGGGCGCCGACCTGGCGGCCGGCACGGCGGCCCGGGCCGCCGACCTGGCCCCGCTGGAGATCGCGGCCGGCGGCCTGCTGGCCGTGGGCGACGACGCGGCGTCCTACCGCGACCTCGCCCGGCCGATGATCGCCCTCTACGTCGGGGGCATGGGGGCCAAGGGCCGCAACTTCTACAACGACCTGGCCTGCCGGTACGGGTTCGCCGACGATGCCGCCAAGATCCAGGACCTGTACCTCGACGGCCACAAGCACGAGGCGGCGGCGGCCGTTCCTGACGGGCTGCTCGAGGCGGCGACGATCTGCGGCCCCGAGGGCTACGTGCGCGACCGCATCACGGCGTTCAAGGAGGCCGGGGTGACGTCGCTGAACGTCACGCCGATCGCCGAGGACGTGCCCGCCCTGGTGACCCGCCTCAAGGACTGGGTGACCCACGCCTGACAGTGGGAATCGGGTAGGGCCCCGGCGGGGTGACCTGCCGGCTCAGCCCCGCAGCTTGGCCAGGACCGCCTCGGCCTCGTCGACGAACTGGTGGACCAGGTCGGCGGCGGGCACCAGGCGGTCGATGGCGCCGACGCCCTGGCCGGCGGGGAAGAACTCACGCTCGGGGTCGACGCCCGGCGTGGACTCGTCGCCGCCCAGGTGGTTGGCGCCGTCCTGCATGGAGCGGAGGATCTGGGCCGGGAAGCGCTCGGCCTCGATCTCGCCGTCCTCGTAGGGCTGGGTGTAGCGGTTGGCGATCACCCGGCAGGTCTTGCCCGTGTACGCCCGGGTGATCGTGGTGTCGTCCTCGTGGCTGCGGAGCAGCACGTCCTTGTAGCCGGCCACCCCGCGGGCCTCGGGCGTGGCGATGAACCGGGTGCCCACCCACACACCGTCGGCCCCGAGCGCCAGGGCGGCGGCCAGGCCTCGGCCGTCGACGATGCCACCCGCGGCGACGACGGGCACGCGGTCGCCGACGGCGTCGACGACCTGGGGCACGAGCGCCATCGTCGCGATCCTGCCGGTGTGCCCGCCGGCCTCGGTGCCCTGGGCCACGACGATGTCGCAGCCGGCCTCGACCGCGGCGACGGCGTGGCGCACCTTCCCGCACATGTTCACGACCACCAGGCCGTGACGGTGGCACAGGGCGACGACCTCACGGGGCACGCCGAGACCGGCCACGAACGCGGTGGCGCCGCCCTGGATGATGTCGCCGACCTTGTCCTCGAGCCCCTGGGGGAGTGCGGTCAGCAGGTCGACGCCGAACGGCCGGGTCGTGGCCTCGCGCACGGCGGCGATCTCCTCGCGCATCACGTCGTCGCCCATCGTCGAGGCGCCCAGGCACCCGAACCCGCCGGCCTCGGACACGGCGGTCACCAGGCGGTGGTACGAGACGCCACCCATGCCGGCGAGCATGACGGGGTGCTCGATCTGCAGGGCGTCGGTGAGGCGGGTGCGCAGCATCCGACGATGCTCGCCGCGCTTGACCGTCCGGTCAAGCGCGCCCGGCGGTCACTCGCCGGTCGTCACGCCGGCCAGGAAGGCACGCGTCTCCGCCGGCGATCGCAGCCGCACGAACCGCAGGTGCGCGTGGGCCGGATCGGCCATGGCCGCCGTGTACCGGTCCCGGTTGCGGTGGTGGTTGGTGTACGACCACAGCACGATCGACTCCCGGGGATCGCGCCGGGCCAACGAGCGGAGGTGTTCGCGGTTGCCGTTCCACAGCTCGCGACGCAGGGCACCCCGCACCACCGTCCTCCGGAGCACCCGCGGGAGCACCCGCCAGCGGGGCAGGTCGGGCCACACGACGGTGTCGGCCGCGGCCCACACGAGGTCGCGGACGGCCGAGTAGTTGCCGTCGACCACCCACCGCTCGCCCGCGCACACCGCGGCCACCCGTGCCCGGAACTCGTCCCGGGGCAGCTCGGTCCAGCCCGGCTGGTGGAAGATCGAGTCCAACTCGGCGAACGGGGCGTCGAGCGCCTTGGCGAGCTGCCGGCCGAGCGTCGTCTTGCCGGACCCGCTGTTGCCCACCACCGACACCCGCCGCACCGGTCCATCGTCGCGCGGCCGGGCGGGCGCGCGACCGGCGTGCCCGAGGGGAGGGCACGCCGGTCGTCGGGATGGCTTGACCGCCGTCAATCGCCATCGGCGGGCACGCGTGACACCCGGAGGGGGGTGTGTCCGCAGGCCCGCACCGCAGAGGTTAGGAGCCGCCGGTGACATGGAGGTGAGCCGCCGGTGAACAACGGGAGACGGGCGGAGGACCGACGCAGGGACATCCGGCGCAGGGACATCCGGCGCGTCGCGGCGGACGTCCGCTCAGAGACGGCGCGGCTAGGTCACGTCGCGGCTGGCCACCGTGCTGCATCGCCGGTCGGCCGAGCTGTCGAGCGGGTGCTCCCGCGCCAGATCGCCACGCGTACGCCCTGGCGGGCGCCCTCTCCGCTCGCCTCCTGGAGCATGCGCGGACAGGTCGCGTCGCTGCCGGTCACCGTGCTGCATCGCCGATCGGCCGAGCTGTCGAGCCGGTGCTCCCACGCCAGATCGCCACGCGTAGGCCGTGGCGAGCGCCCCATCCGCTCGGCCGCTCAGCCGGGCCGGTAGGCGCCGTCGCCGGAGAGCATGCCGCGGTGCCATCGCCCGGGCGTCGCCAGCAGCCCGCGGGGGTAGTCCTCGAACAGCCAGCGGGCGAAGTTGCGTCGTGTCCAACCGGTGGCGCCCGCCAGCCGCAGCCCGGCCCGGACGCCCTTGCGGTGGCGCACCGCCCGGATGAGGAGCGAAGACATCCGGTGGTCAGCGACCAGGGCCTCGTGGGCGGCGTCGCGGTAGGCGGCCGTGACCGCCGCCGCCGACGGGCCGTGCGCGACGATGGCCTCGGCCGCGAGGACACCCGTGAGGAGCGCCTGGCCGATGCCCTCGCCGGTGAGGGGGTCGGTGGCCGTCGCCGCGTCGCCGGCGAACAGCGTGCGGGCCCCGGTGAGCACGGCCTCGTCGATGCGGGCCGGGATCGGCCAGGCCCGGTGGGGCGACTCCGGGCGGGCGCCGGCCCCGAGCACCTCCCGCACGTGCGGCCGGTCGACGAGGTCCCGCCAGATGGCGGCCATGTCCTGGATGCGGCGCACCTTGCCGCCGCGCTGGATGCCGAACCCGACGTTGGCGTGCCCGTCGGGCAGCGGGAACGACCAGGCGTAGCCCGGCAGCAGGTCGGGCTCGAACCAGACGACCAGGTCGCGGGCGGCGCGGGGCCCGACGGCCGTGAAGTACTGGCGGAAGGCGTGCCATTCGCCCCGGTAGGCGGGGGTGGCCAGCCCCAGGTGCCTGCGGACCGGCGACCACATGCCGTCGGCGGCGACGGCGAACGGCGCGGTCACCTCGCCGATGCCCTCGACCGTCAGCACGACGGCGTCGGTCGTCTCGGCGGCGCGCGTGCAGCCGTGGCCGTCGAGCACCTTCACGCCCGCGGCCCGGGCCAGCTCCACCAGCGCGGCGTCGAGATCGGCCCGGCGGGCGACCGCGGCGTAGAGGCCCCGGTCCCGCGGCAGCGGGAACGTCACCTCGTGCCCCGACGGCCCGCGCACGACCACGTCGTCCACGCGTTGCCACGAGGGCACCTCGGCCGGGTCGAGACCCAGCCCCTCCAGCAACCGGAGGGCGCCGGTCGTGAGACCGTCGCCACAGGTCTTGTCGCGCGGGAAGCGCGCCTTGTCGAGGAGCGTGACCTGGCGGCCCGCCCGGGCCAGCGTGATGGCGGCCGCGCTGCCGGCGGGGCCCGCGCCGACGACGGCGACGTCCGCGGTGTGCATCACCCCGACCGTAGCGGCGAGCGACGGCCGGTCAGCAGGGCTGGCCCTCGCCGGGCCGGTAGGTGGCCTTGAACGTGTCGTTGACGGTGCGGCCGTCGGGGTAGGTGCGCGTGCGTGTCGTCTGCACCACCCGGCAGGCGCCGGACATCGACTCGGAGATGGCCGTCTGGTCGGCGGTGGCGTAGGGCGTCGAGTACATCGTCACCGTCAGGCTCGTGTCGGTGTACGAGGTCCAGATCAGCACCCCGTAGGGCGTGTTGTTGGTGATCTTCAGGTCGGGCGCCGGGTACCCCATCGTGGCCTCGCGGCCGGGTGGGTACCGGCTGAACGACTCCGAGTGGGCCTGGCTCACCGGGATGTCGAGGCCGGCGAAGTAGGCGGCGTTGAAGGTGGTGGTGGCGAACTGCGAGACGCCGCCGCCGACCTCCTCGACGTGCAGGCCCTCGCGGATGGCCCCCGCCTCGACGAAGCCCTTGGCCGTGGTGCGCTGGCCGACGGTCTCGTTCACCGAGAAGGTCTCGCCCGGGAGGATGACCGTGCCCCGCACCAGGTCCGCGATGCGGTGGATGTTGGTCACACGCGGCTGGCCGCCCTCGTGGTAGGTCGTGAAGCCGGGCCCGGCCGTGGCGGGTGCGCCGTTGCGCCAGGCGTTGTTGCCGCCCACCGCCTGGGTGATGCCGAGCGCCTGGGCCTGCTCGGTGGTCAGGCTGGGCTCGGTGACCTGCACCTCGAGGGTGGCCGTGGGTTCGCCGGCGGTGAGCGCCTGGAAGATCACGTCGGGGGTGTTGGCACCGCAGCAGGCGACGCCCTGCCGGGACGGGACCACGACGGGCACGCCGTTCTGGAGGTCGAAGCTCGCGTCGACCGGTGCCGCCGACAGGTCCGAGAACAGGTCGGCCACCGCGGGGTTCACCACGTCGGGCAGGACCGCCAGGTCGAGCTTGCCCTCGGCGACCGTCGGGCCGATCCAGGTGCGCACGGTCGCGGCGTCGACCTGGCGGGTGGCCTCGCCCGCCGCCAGGGTGAGGCCGGGCGCCGTGATCCCGTTGGCCCGCTCGGCGACTGCCGCGGCGTCGGCGTCGGTGTAGGCCGGCTCGATCTCGATCATCGTCGACTTCACGGTGATCGTGCCGGTGGGCGACTCGTCGGCGGCGGCGGGGAGGTTCTCGATCACCCGGGCGGCGTCGACGCCCCGGCCCGGCACGCCCGGCACGGCCACGAACCCTTCGGGCCCGAGCTGGATGGTCGGGGGATGCGCGGCGGTGAGGTCGGCCCCCTGCAGCTCGAGCATCTTGGCCTCGACCTGCGACTGCTTGACGGAGTAGCGCAGGTCGACGTCGCGCGGGCTGAAGAACGAGTTGAGCCAGGTCAGCGGGCGGGTGAGCAGCGAGTCGCTGCGGCCGGCGTCCAGCAGTGCCTGGGACGTCGCCTCGGCGTCGAGGGTCAGGCCGATCTCGCCGGCGGTGGTCTCGTAGACCTTGTCTCCCGCCGTGATCCTCACCGGCCGGCCCGCCAGTCGCTCGGACACGTCGGCCATGACGTCGGGCAGCGAGTCCTCGCCGAGGCCGCCGACCGCCCGCCCGCCCACTTCGACGTTCCGCATGACCTGCCCCGAGAGCGCGGCCGTGTCGATGGCCCAGCCGCCGAGGAGGACGAATAGGGCGACCACCGGGACCGCCACCAGCGCGAGCATCCACACCGGGCGGTCGGTGACGCCGGAGCGGGCGGCGGCGCCGAAGTGGCGCCCGCGGCCGCCCGCGCCGTCGTCGTCGGCGTCGCCGTCGGCGGCGGAGGAGCGAGGGCCCGACGCGCCGGCGACCCGGGCGATCGGCCCGGTGGTGCGGCCCTCGGCGGCGGCGGCGCCACCGAGCACGGGCAGGCCGCTGCCGGGCTCGCCCGCCGGTTCCGGCCCGGCCGTCCGGGGATGGTCGGGCAGGTCGAAGATGGGCGCGGTCGACGCACGAGAGGCCCCGTGGGGCTGCGGGTCCTTCGTCGGAGCCGCCGGTTGCGGGGCGCCGGCGCCACGAGCCTGCGGCTCCCCGCGTCGTGCGCCGTCCGGTTCGCCGGCGACGGTCGGTGCCCCCGGTGGGGGGGCACCTGCGGCGGGTGGGCGCGCGGGGACAGCGGTGGGGGCGGACCCGCCGGCCCGGCGGGGGGCCGGGGGCGCGCCGGGGATCGGCCGAGCGGCCTCGCCTCTCGGCGAGGTGGGCGCCGCCGGGGCGGCGCCCGCTGTGGTCTGCGGCACCGGGGCGGCGCCTGCCGTGGCGGATGGCGCCGGGTCGGCGCCCGG
>DASSGC010000055.1:0-3322 GCA_035693765.1 Acidimicrobiales bacterium | reverse complement strand
AGCGGTGCCTCGCCCGGTTCGAGATCGGGGTGGGGGCCGAGCGCTGGGCTGCGATGCTCGACGAGGTGGCCGGGGGGTGAGGCCGACCGGCAACGCCTCCCGCAGCCACCGGTGGGGTGGACCGGCGGCCGGACGGGCCGGCCCGCACCGCCCCTACCGCGGGTCGTGCCCGGCGCCCCGCCGGTGCCGCTCGCCGGATCCGAGGCCGCGGCACTCCTTGGCGTCGTAGAGCTCGGCGTCCGCGAGCCGCACCACCTCCCGCGGGTCGCCGGTGGCCACGCCGACGCTGGCCCCCACGACCACCGTCGGCCCGCCGTCGCACACGATCGGCCGGGCGATGGCGTCGAGCATCCGGTCGGTCGAGGCGGCCACGCCGTCCGGCGAGGTGCCCGGGGCGAACACCACGGCGAACTCGTCGCCCCCGAACCGGGCCACCACGTCGTCCTCCCGCACCGAGCCGCTGAGCCGCTGAGCCACCACCCGCAGCACCTCGTCGCCGGTGTCGTGCCCGTAGCGGTCGTTGACCGGCTTGAAGTCGTCGAGGTCGAGCAGGGCGAGCGTCACCGGCCCGGTGGCGGCGGCCAGGCGTTGGCGGAGCGCGGAGCGGTTGCCGACGCCGGTCAGGGGGTCGGTGACCGCCTCCCGGCGCAGCGAGTGAGCCCGGCGCTGCTCCCCGATGACAAGGCTGGCGAGGCGCAGGGCCTGGCGCAGACCGAACTCGGTGCCGATGTGGGGTGGCGTCTGCGAGCGGAGCCACACCATCAGGCAGCCCATCGCCTCGCCCGCGCGGCTGAGCACCGGCAGCGCCCACGCCGTGGCGAAGCCCGCGGCCTGGGCCTTGCCGGCCAGGTCGTCGGGGAAGCCGGAGAAGTCCGCGGGCCGCCGCGGCTCGCCCGAGGCCACCGCGGGCCGCCACCAGCGGTCGTCGGTCACGAGGTGCGCGACCGGGCTCTCGCCGTCGACGCCGAGGACGGGCTCGCCGCCCGTGAGCGCGACGAGCGCCCCCGACCCGAGGTAGTAGGGCACGAGGCCGGCGCAGGCCGTCAGCACGTCGGGCAGGGGCGCATCCTCGACCAGCAGGTCGACCACGTGGTCGACGCCGTCGAGCTCGCCGCCCACCGGTCGCGAGATGAACACCATGCCGTCGACCTCGGGGTCGTCCAGCATGTTCTGGACGACCGCCTCCATGAGGATCCAGCTCCCGTCGCGCCGGAGCCTGCGGTAGCGGATGGGCTGGATGACGACCCGGTCGGCGGCGCCGTCGCGCTGGACCGCGTGGAGCTGGGCCAGCCCGTGCACCAGCCCGGGGACGTCGTCCGGATGGACGTGGTCGAGCGAGCGCTGGCCCCGGCGGGCCCCCGGTTCGATGTTCATGACCCACTCGGCCGACCGGCCCAGCCACCGTGTCTTCAGATCGGGACCGACCAGCGAGGCCACGGTCGTGGGAGCACGGTCGAGGGCACGGACGAGGCGGACCGCGACGTCGTACGGCACGCCCGCGATGTCGCCGCGGTCGCCGTCGACGGTGGCGCCCGGCTCGTCGGACAGCGCCGTCATGGCCGCTCTCGGTCGCGCATCTCGTTCTTGCCCCTCGCCCCCCAAGGACCCCTCGACACAGCGTAGGCCGTGACGCATGGCCCCTGCCCGGCCACCGGCCACTCGTCGCCCGGGCGCGCCACCCGCGCGCATCACACAGCACCATGACACCGGGACCCGTCGCTTGACAGCGCGGTGAGGATGTCCGGCGTCACGATCAGGAGGCCATCCGTGTCCGAGTACTCGTCCGACAACCTGACGGCAGGGAACGGCCCGGAGCCCTACCCGCCCCGGCGGGATGAGCCGTTCCGCGGGGCGACGGGGCAGGCGCAGGCGGTCGCCCCGGCCCCGACGCCGTCCCCGGTGCCCGCATCGCCGTCGCCGTCCGCCGCGATGCCGCCCCGTGCGGCCCAGCCCGCGCCCGCCGCGGGCCCGGCCCAGCAGGCGATGGACGTCAAGGGCCGCATCCACATCGCCGACGAGGTCGTCGAGAAGGTGGCCGGGCTGGCCGCCACCGAGGTGCCGGGCGTGGCCGACCTGGGCGGCGACTTCGAGCGTGCCCTGGAGAGCGTGCGCGAGCGCATCGGGATCGGCAACAAGCGCGGCGACCAGGGTGTCAAGGCCGAGGTCCAGGGTCACGACGTGGCCGTCAGCGTCACGATCATGGTCGAGTTCGGCCACGTCGTGATGGACGTGGCCCGCCAGGTGCAGGCCAACGTCGCCCGCCAGGTCAACCGCATGCTCGGCCTGCGGGTCGTCGAGGTGAACGTGACCGTCGACGACGTGCGGACCGCGCCCGCCGAGCGCGGCGGCCGGGCCGACGAGGAGTGACCGTCAGGACCTGATCAGGACACCCCGACCAGGTCGACCACGAACACCAGCGTCTCGTCGGGCCCGATCACACCGCCGGCACCACGCGACCCGTACGCGAGGTGGGGCGGAAGCGTGAGGCGGCGCTGGCCGCCGACCTTCATGCCGGCGACGCCCCGGTCCCAGCCCTCGATCACCTGGCCGGCGCCGACCCGGAACGTGAAGGTGTCGCCGCGGTCCCACGACGCGTCGAACTGCTTGCCGTCGGACCACGCGACGCCCACGTAGTGCACCTCGACGTCGCTGCCGGGCGCGGCCTCCGGGCCGGCGCCGACGACGATGTCGTCGACCTCCAGGTCCGCGGGCGGGGCAGCGTCGGGGATGGTCACCTCGGGCTTGGTCATGTCCCGACGCTACCGATCGCCCACCCGATCGCGTGTGAACGCCCGATTGACAGGGCGAACCGCCCGATCCCGGGCCCGCGGGGTGTCGCTACGATCCCGGCGGTGGACGACTTGGCGGCGGAAGCCATCGGGGTGCTGTGCGGCAACGACCGGGTGGGGTGGACGCGGCCGTCGCCGCGCCTGTACCCCCACCAGTGGAGCTGGGATGCCGCCTTCGTCGCGGTCGGCTGGGCACACTTCGACCCCGCACGGGCGGTGGCCGAGCTGCGCTCGCTGTTCCAGGGCCAGTGGGCGACCGGCATGCTCCCCCAGATCGTGTTCGACCGGTCGGTCGCGGGCGGCGCCTACGAGCCCCGCCACCGGACCTGGGCCACGGCCCGGCACAGCCCGCCCGGCGTGGCCACGAGCGGCATCTGCCAGCCTCCGGTCCACGCCCTCAGCCTGCGCCGGGTGCGGGACGTCGCGGCGCGGCGCGGCGACGGCAGCGTCGACCTGGTCGACGACGCCGTCGTCGAGCTGTACCCCTGCCTGGCCGCCTGGCACCGCTGGCTGCACACCGCCCGTGACCCCGG
>DASSGC010000054.1:0-6757 GCA_035693765.1 Acidimicrobiales bacterium | reverse complement strand
CGCCGCCGCGCCGCGGTGTCCACCCGCCGCGATCCCTGGCGCCGGGTCCGGCGGGGCGTGGGGCTGCTCGTGGCCGTCATGGCGTTCGGCACGATCGGCTACGAGGTGGTCGGTCTCGACCTGTTCGACGCCGCCTACCAGACGGCGATCACGGTGACGACGGTGGGCTACGGGGAGGTCGGCCCGCCCGGGGAGGTCGACCGCGCCTACCGGGCGTTCACCCTGCTGCTCGTGCTGGCGGGCGCGTCCTCGGCGGTGTACACCGCCAGCGTCCTGCTCGAGACGCTGGTCGAGGGCAGCCTCAACGACGGATTCCGGAGGCGACGGATGCTGCGACAGGTCGACAGGATGCGCGGGCACGTCATCGTGGCCGGCTGGGGGCGGGTGGGCCATGCCATCGCCCACTACGCCGAGCGGGCCGGCACCGACGTCGTGGTCGTCGACCAGGTGCCGCCCGAGGTCGATGACGGACCGCCGGTCGTGGTGGGCGACGCCACCGAGGACGACACGCTGCTCGCCGCCGGCATCGAGCGGGCCGCCACCCTGGTCGCCGCGCTGAGCAGCGACAGCGACAACCTGTCGCTGACCCTCGCGGCCCGGTCGCTGCGATCGGACCTCGTGATCGTCGCCCGGGCCGCCGACAAGCGCAACGAGCGGAAGTTCCTGCGGGCGGGCGCCAACCGGGTGGTGAACCCCTACGAGATCGGCGGGTCGCGGATGGGGGCCATCGCGCTCCAGCCCCATGTCGCCGAGTTCCTCGACGAGGTGCTCGACGACGAGGTCCACGACGTCGCCATCCGCCAGTTCACGGTCGGACCGGGCGCCCCGGCCGCCGGCGCCGCGCTGGCCGACGTCGCCGGGCCCGGCGGGGCGATGGTCGTCGCCGTGCGCGACCACGCCGGCGGCTACGTCACCAACCCGGTGCCCGGCACCCGGTTGGTGCCGGGCGACGTGCTCATCGCCCTCGGCTCGGAGGCCCAGCTCCGCCGCCTCGCCGACGCGGCAGCGGCCCCGTGAGGCACGGGGGAGCGCCTCGCGGGGTCGGTCGCGGCAAGGTCACGAGTGGGTCACAGGGACCTTCGTGGTCGCCGGCTTCGCCTCCTCTGCCATCGGAGCATGGACCTCGAGCACCCCGTCGGTGTAGGTGGCGGTGATGTCGTCGGCCTTCACGCCGGGCGGCAGCGGGACGTGCCGTGTGAACGAGCCGTAGCGGAACTCCGACCGGTACGTGTCCTTGTCCTTGTGCTCGGAGCGCTCCTGCCGGTGGGCCTGGATCAGGAGGACGTCGTCGGTGACCGACAACTCGACGTCCTTGTCCGGGTCGATGCCGGGAAGCTCGGCACGCACGACCAGCGTTCCGTCGTCGACGTACTCCTCGACCCGCACCAGATCGGTGTCGAAGTTGAAGTCCATCATGCGACGGAACATCTCGGGCACGGCGATCTGGAAGGTCTCGGGGAACACCTCGCGGCGTCGTTGAATCAGTGTCATGTGATCCCCTTTCGTCCTGGAGGCGGTGAGGCCCGCCCCACCACCGTCATCGACGCGCTTGCCGCCCCCGTGCGCCAGAGGCGAACGGCCCGGTGCGACGGACGACGCGTGGCTCTTCCCGACCGCGCCGGCGGGCGGCGGCCGGGTGCCCCCTGTCGGGTCGCAGGCCCACAGAGACCCTCGCAGCACGCACTGTGACCTTCGTCCCTGTGCACCGGGACGCCGAGGTCCGATGCTGGAGCCATGCCAGTTCGGACCCGTGATCCACAGCTCGCCGCGGGGGCGCACGGCCCCGGCGGATCGGACGTCATCGCCTGGTTCGGCGACATCTCGCGTGCCGACGTGGGCACCGTCGGCGGCAAGGGTGCCAACCTCGGGGAGCTGTCCCGCGCCGGCCTGGCGGTGCCGCCCGGCTTCGTGCTGACCGCCGGCGCGTACCTCCAGGCCATCGAGGACGCCGGCACCCGCGCCGAGCTGCAGCGACGGGTCGCGGGCCTCGACGTCGACGACCCGGCCGCGCTGGCCCGCGCCGCCGACGACTGCCGCGCCATCGTCCGGGCGGCCGGCATGCCGGTGCCGGTGCGCGAGGCCGTGGTGGCGGCCTACGAGCACCTGGGCCACGACGACCGCGTGGCCGTCCGCTCCTCGGCGACGGCGGAGGACACGGCGGCGACCTCGTTCGCCGGCATGAACGAGACCTACACCAACGTGTGCGGGGCCGACGAGGTCCTCGACCGCGTCGTGGACTGCTGGGTGTCGCTGTGGAGCCCCCGGGTCGTCGCCTACCGGGCGTCGAACCGGCTCGGCGACGAGCCCGCGATCGCGGTGGTCGTCCAGCGGATGGTCGACTCCCGGGCGTCGGGCGTCATGTTCACTGCCGACCCCGCCACCGGCGATCGCGGCCACGTCGTGATCGAGGCGTCCTTCGGGCTCGGCGAGGTGGTCGTGGGCGGCCAGGTCCAGCCCGACACGTACGTCCTGGCCAAGGACGGTCCCCACGTGCTGCACGAGCAGATCGGCACCAAGGCCACCAAGATCATCCGCGGCGCGGACGGGCACGACCTGCGGGTCGACGTGCCGGAGGCGGAGCGGGCCCGGCGTGTGCTCGACGACAACGCCCTCATCGCGCTCGCCCACATCGCCAAGGAGATCGAACGGCACTACGGCGAGCCCCAGGACGTCGAGTTCGCCATCGACGACCACCACATCTGGATCGTGCAGTCGCGGCCGATCACCACCCTCGGCGGGAGCGCGGTCGCCACCGCCCTGCCCGGCGGCTCCGTGGGCAAGGTGCTGCTGTCGGGGCTGGGCGCGGCGCCGGGCGCCGCGTCGGGGGCGGTGCGGATCCTCCACTCCCCGGACGACGCCGCCTCGCTGGTGGCCGGCGACGTCCTGGTGGCGACGATGACCACGCCCGACCTGGTGCCCACCATGCGCCGGGCGGCGGCGCTCGTCACCGACGGCGGCGGGGTCACCTGCCACGCGGCCATCGTGGGCCGGGAGCTGGGGCTGCCGACCGTGGTCGCCACCCGCCGGGCGACCACCACCCTGACCGACGGCGAGGTGGTCACCGTCGACGGCACCGCCGGCGAGGTGCGGGAGGGCGCGCTGCCGACCCTCGACGCCGCCCTCGGCGGAGCACCCGGGGCCGTCCCGGCCGCGCCCGCGGCGGCCCCGGCCGAACCCGAGGCGACGGCCACGCTCCTCTACGTGAACCTCGCCATCGCCGAGCACGCCGAGGAGGTCGCGGCCCTGCCCGTGGACGGCGTCGGCCTGCTGCGGGCCGAGTTCATGATCACCGACGCCCTGGCGGGCGAGCACCCGCGCCACATGCTCGCCACGGGGCGCCGGGACGAGTTCGTGCAGAAGATGTCCGACTCGGTGCTGCGCATCACCCGGGCCTTCGCGCCCCGGCCGGTGGTGTACCGGGCCTTCGACTTCCGGACGAACGAGTTCCACGGCCTGGTCGGCGGCGACGAGTACGAGCCGCTGGAGGCCAACCCGATGATCGGGTATCGGGGCTGCTACCGCTACATCCGCGACCCGGACACCTTCGGGCTCGACCTCGACGTGATCGCCCGGGTGCGGGAGGAGACGCCGAACCTCCACATGATGATCCCGTTCGTGCGCACCCTGTGGGAGCTGGAGGCGTGCCTCGAGGCGATCGACGCCCATCCCCTCGGCCGGCAGCGGGGCCTGCACCGGTGGGTGATGGCCGAGGTCCCGTCGGTCGCCTACCGCATCCCGGAGTACGCCGCGCTCGGCATCGACGGCGTGTCGATCGGCTCGAACGACCTGACCCAGCTCGTGCTGGGAGTGGACCGTGACTCCGAGGTGTGCTCCGAGCTGTTCGACGAGTCCGACGCCGCGGTGCTCGACACGATCCGGCGCATCGTCGAGGCCAGCCGCGACGCGGGCATCACCTCGTCGCTGTGCGGCCAGGCCCCGTCGAACCGGCCCGAGTTCGCGGAGTTCCTGGTGCGGCAGGGCATCACGTCGATCTCGGTGAACCCCGACGCCATCGGCCCCGCACGGCGGGCCATCGCCCGGGCGGAGCGCCGGCTGCTCCTCGACGCCGCCAGGCGGGCGTGACGTGCACGAGGACGTGCGCTTCGGCCGCATCGCCGGCATCGCCGTGGGGGCGAGCTGGACGCTGCTCGTCGTGCTCGTCCTGATCACCTGGACCCTCGCCGGGGGGGTGCTGCCCGAGGTGGCGCCGGACAGCCACCCGGCGGCCCGGTGGGCGGTGTCCGCCGTGGCCGCGGTCGCGTTCTTCGCGGGGCTGCTCGCCCACGAGCTGGCGCACGCGGTGGTGGCGCGGTCGCGGGGCATGCGGGTCGAGGGGATCACCCTGTGGATGTTCGGCGGCGTGTCGCGCCTCGGGGGCGAGGCGCCCGACGCCCGCACCGAGCTCCGGGTGGCGGTGGCCGGCCCGCTCACCAGCCTGGCGCTGGGGGGCGCGCTGATCGCGCTCGTCGCCCCGCTGGCGCTCGCCGGCGTGCCCGACGTCGTCGTGGCCGCCGTGGCCTGGCTCGGGCTCATGAACGCCGTCCTCGCCGTCTTCAACCTGCTGCCCGCCTATCCGCTGGACGGCGGCCGGCTGCTGCGGGCCGCGGTGTGGGCGCGGACCGGCGACCTGCGGCGGGCGACCGACGTGGCGGCCACGGTGGGGGTCGCCATGGGCTACGGGTTCGTGGCGCTGGGGGTGGCGAGCGCGCTGAGCGGTGCCGGCGTCGGCGGCGTGTGGCTGGCCCTCATCGGCTGGATCGTGCTCGACGCCGCCCGTGCGGAGCGGATGGCGGTGCTGGTGCACCACCTGCTGCGCGGGGTCCGGGTGGGCGACGTGATGACCCGGGATCCGGTGACCGTGCCCGAGGACACCACCGTCGACAGCCTGGTGCACGAGCACGTGGCCGCCCACCGCTGCTCGGCCTTCCCGATCACCGACCCGGCCGGCGCCGTGACGGGACTGGTGAGCCTCAGCCGGGTCCGCCACGTGCCCGCCGACGCACGGGCGACGACCCCGCTGTTGCTCGTGGCCACGCCGCTCGACCAGGTGGTGACCGCCCAGCCCGACGAGCCGCTCGTGGACCTGCTGGAGCGGATGTCGGCGACCGGCGGGCGGCGCGCGCTCGTGTTCGACGGTGCGGGGAGGCTGGTGGGCATCGTGACGGCCAGCGACGTCGACCGGGCGCTGGAGGTGGCGAACGTCGGCGGTCCGCAGGCCCTCGTGTCGTCCGGCCGCGGCTGACCGCGGCGGTCCAGGCCTCGCCGGTGCCGTCGTAGGCGCGGGCGACCGCCGCGGTGAACGCCGCCGGGTCCGGCTCGCCTACAGCCACGCGGCCCCGGCCCGGGCCCGGTCGGTCCACCACCCGAGCTCGGCGTCGTCGCCCAGCGCCTTCTCCCACCCGAACTGGACCACCGTCCCGAGCAGGCACAGGTCGAGCTGGCGGTCCCACCACCCGGCGACGTCGACGCCGTGGCGCACCAGCGCGTCGCGGAAGCGGGTGATGGCGGCGTCCTTGGGCTCGGGCAGCCGGGCCTGGTTGAGGGCCAGGTACCAGCCGAGGTCGTGGCAGGCGGGCCCGGCGCCCGGGTAGGCGCAGTCGAGCAGGATGGTGCGGCCGTCGGGGTGGCTGCCGAGGTTGCCCATCTTCCAGTCGCCGTGGATGAACGTCGACGGCGTCGCCGCCAGGGCGTCGGCCAGCACCCAGGGCGCGCGCCGGAGCCCGGCCACCGTGTCGCGCACGTCGGCGGGCGCCCGCTCCTCCCAGCGCTGCCAGCCCCGGTGCGCGATGGCGGGGACCGGGTCGGGGAAGCCGCGGGCGCGCTCGACCGCCAGCATGTCGGGGCCGAAGAAGCTCCAGCGGGTGGCGGGCGGCAGCAGCCCCACCGTGTCGGTCCAACCCCACAGGCGGGCCGACAGGGCGGCCAGGTGCTCGATGAAGGCGGCGTGCTGTGCCCGGGGCACCCGGGTGTCGCCCTCGGGCACCAGGTGCTGCCCGACGTCGTGCATCAGCAGGGCGGCGCCCCAGCCGTTGCGGCCGAAGCCCCGGGCCGCGGCGACGACGGTGTGGTCGATGGCGTCGGGCAGGACGTCGAGCAGGCCGGCGGCCCACACGGTGACGGGGTGGCAGCCGAGGTCGCCGAGGGAGCGGGCGATCCAGTCGCCATCGACGTGCATCACCTTCAGCACGTACCGCCGGCCGTCGATCTCGACCCGCTCGAAGTTCGAGCCCGACTTGCCGTCGGCGGCGGCGAACGGCGTGCGCCGCCCGGCGCCGGCCAGCATCTCGTCGAGCGATCCCGCCACTGGCCGGGAGCGCAGCGTCGTGACCATGTGCCCACCTCGGTCGTCCGTGCTCCAGCTTGCCAGCCCCGGCGGGCGGGGGCGAGGGCGACGGACGGCCGCCGCCGCGGCCGCCGCCGGCCGACACGGCGATGCCGTGGTGCGAGCCGGCGATCGACGCCCTGTCGATGGAGGTCGGCGACCCGGCCGGCGACCCGGCCGAGCTCGGGCCCGGCAGCGATCATCTGCGGTCGCCCGGCGGGGCAGGCGACGGGACGGCGGCCGCGGCCGCCGCGCCGCAGCGGCCGTCCCATCGCGATCCTTGGGGTCACCGTGCTGTGTTGCCGGTCGGCCGAGCTGTGGAGCTGGTGCTTCCCTGCCAAATCCCCACGCGTAGGCCGTGGCGAGCGGCCTATCCGCTCGGCCTCTGATCCGCGGCGCGGTGGTCAGCCGGGGTGCAGGTCGCCGAGCAGCGAC
>DASSGC010000053.1:0-5472 GCA_035693765.1 Acidimicrobiales bacterium | reverse complement strand
GATGTCGCTGACGATCGGGTGGAGGCGGTAGCGGCCTCGGGTCGCAAGGGCTGGCTCGCGGCGTTTCGCGACGCCACCTTGTTCAAGGTGGTCTACGGGTGGGGGCTGCGGCGGCGGGAGGTGGTCATGCTCGACGTGGAGGACTTCACGGCCAACCCGGCCGCGGCGCAGCTGGGCCGGTTCGGGGTGTGTCATGTGCGCTACGGCAAGGCGATGCGGGGCAGCCCGCCACGGCGGCGGGCGGTGGCCACGGTGATGCCGTGGGCGGCGCAGGCGCTGGAGCAGTATCTGAGGGAGGTGCGGCCACGGTATGGCTATGACAGTGATCGGGCGGTGTGGCTGACTGAGCGGGGCGGGCGGATCTCAGCCCGTCAGGTCGACGACCGGTTCGCCGCGTTCCGGGTCGCGGCAGGGCTTCCGGCCGAGTTATCGGTGCATTGCCTGCGACACTCCTATGTGTCGCATCTGGTCGAGGACGGGGTGGATCCGTTGTTCGTGCAGCAGCAGGTCGGGCATTCGTGGGCGTCGACTACCGCTGTTTACACGACGGTGGGTGCGGACGCGAAGAACCAGATGCTGCGCGCGGCGCTCTCGCGAGTCTTCGATGGCGAGGACGAGCGGCGGTGACGCGCAGGATCGGCTACCGCTGGCATCTGCGACGGCTGATGGCCGACCGCGGAATGTTTGCCACCACGGACCTGGTCGGGCCGTTGGCCGAGCGAGATGTCGCGCTGTCCCGTGAGCAGGTCTATCGGCTCGTGGTCGGTGTTCCTGAACGGCTGAGCCTGGCCACGTTGGCCGCCCTGTGCGACATCCTCGACTGCCAGCCGGGGGATCTGATCGAGCCCTACCCGCTGGGTCCCACCCGGGCGCGGGCGGCTCGTCCGGGTCCCTCAGACCAGCCGCGGCCTCGCCGGGCTCGGGTGCTGCCCGACCCGAAACGGTAGCGATGGCCGGCCTTCGTCGCTGCTCTGCCGGTCATGAGATGGCCAAGGGCGGCAACCGGTTGTGTCCGGCCTGCCGGCGTGACGCGGTCGTGGAACTGGTGGCGGCGGCCGACCCATCATTGCCGCGCGCCGCGGTGGTTGCCGCCGTGGACGCGGTGGCCGGCAGCGCCGCTGCACTGCGCAGCCTGGCGGCGGCGCTGTCGGCTGATCGGGCTGCGTTGTCATGTGGCGCCCCGCCGACGGTGGGACGTCTGGTCTCCGAGCTGATCACCCGCGGCTCGACCACGCTCGTCATGCCGGCTTGTGTCGCCTGCGCCCGGACCGGACACCCGTTGACGCGCACCGAGGCCGGTGCGATGTGCCGGCGGTGCGCTCACCGAGCGGGCGCGACGGCCTGCGCGCGATGCGGGCTGGTCAAGCCCGTCGCCGGCCGCGGCGACGATAACCAGCCGATCTGCGAACGGTGTCGTCGCCACGAGCGAGGGCAGCGCCGCTGCGGGATGTGCGGCAAGACCGCCGCCGTCGCCGTGCGGGCCCGTGCCGGCGAGGCGGACGTGTGCGTGAACTGTTACCGGCTGCCCGAGGCCGTCTGCGCCCGCTGCGGGCGGCGGCGCCCATGCACCTTCGCCGCCAGCGGGACGCCGATCTGCAAGCTGTGCGCATCCCGGTCAACAGACCGATGCGCGCGCTGCGGACGGCACCGCCCGCCGACCGTGCGCTGGCCCGAGGGGCCGTTGTGCGATCCCTGCTACACCGCCGCCCTTCGCCACCGCGGGCGATGCGACCAGTGCGGCGTCCTTCGACGGCTCGTCACTCCGCCCGGCCCGTCCGCCACCACCTGCGCCGACTGCGCCGGCCTGCCCACCAGCCACGTCTGCGCCGACTGCGGCATCGAAGACAAACTCTACGAACGCGGCCGATGCGCACCCTGCAGCCTGCGGCGACGAACCAGCCAGCTACTGCGCGCCGGGGCCGAGCAGATCCCCAACCATCTCACCGGCGTGTTCGACGCGATCGTCGCGTCACGCTCCCCACGCTCGGCGCTGAACTGGCTGCGAAACGGCGCCGGCGCCGCAGTCCTGACCGACCTGGCCACCGGCCGGCTCGCGCTCACCCACGAAGCACTCGACGGCCACCCCAGCCCCCGTGGCGCCGACTACCTACGCCACATGCTCGTCGCCAACGCGGCCCTCCCGCCCCGCAACGAGGAGCTGGCCCGCACCGAGCAGTGGGTGATCAACCTGATCGAGCAGATCGAGCAAACCACAGAACGCCGCCTGGTGAAGGCATACGCCACGTGGCGGGTGATGCGGCGACTCCGCCGCAGTGCCGAACGCAACCCACGACCACGCACCTACACGCGCCATGCACGAGTCCGCATCCGCGCCGCGGCCGACTTCCTCACCTGGCTCGCCCAGCGGGGCCTTACCCTGGCCGCCTGCCGCCAAGGCGACGTGGACATCTGGCTGTGCACCGCACCCGCCGCCCGTAACGTGCGCGACTTCCTCACCTGGGCCGCAGAACGCAAACATTGTCCGCCGCTGGACGTCGCCGGCCCCAAACGCGCCACCGGCACCGCGACCGAACCCGACCAGCGGTGGGCGATCGTCGCCCGCCTGCTGCACGACGACACGCTCCAGCCCACCGACCGGGTGGCCGGCCTCCTCCTGCTGCTCTACGGCCAGCAACTGTCCCGTATCGCCGCCATGACCATCGACCAGGTCATCGAGCGCGACGGCACCATCGTCATCCGCTTCGGCCAAGACGATGTGGCCATCCCCGAACCGCTGGCCGCCGCAGTGACCGAGCTGATCCGCGCCGGACGCACCTACGTCGGCGTCGGATCCCCAACCACCACCCGCTGGCTGTTCCCCGGCCTCCTACCCGGCCGGCCAATCACCGCGTCGCGTCTCGGCGACCGCCTCGGCCACCTCGGCATCGACGCCCGGGCCGCACGCCGTTCCTCCCTCATCCATCTGGCCGCCCACCTACCCGCAGCGGTACTTGCCGACCTGCTCCACATCGCTCCGACCACCGCGGTTCGCTGGATGCACGACGCCGGCACAGACTCAGACCTCCGGAAGTTGGTGAGCCGCACGCGTGACAACGTGCGGTTTTTCTTGCACCAGAGTCTGGAGAAAAGTGTTTAAGGTGTGATAGGATGCTGGCATGTCGGTGGCGGTTCAGGCGATCATGGATGGCATGCCAGAGCCCGCCGACCTGCGTCTTACTGTCCACGATGGATGGACGGTGGTCACGGTAGGCAGCGTGGCGGTGGCCGGGTACTCCAGCAGCGATGCCGGTATGCGCAACATGGCCGTGGTGACGCTGACCGGGCTGGGTTTCACGGGGCGGCGGGTGGCCGAGGTGATGGGGCTGACGCCGGAGTATGTGTCGGAGCTTCGGGGTCAGGCCCGTCGGGAGGGTTCGGCAGGGCTGGTGCGTCGGCGTGGGCGGCCGGCGAAGCTGTCGGCGGCGCAGGTTCGCTCGGCGGGGGTGTGGCGGGCCGAAGGGTTGTCGGTGGCGGAGATCGCCCGCCGGCTGGGGGTGTCGGACAAGACCGCCGCCAGGGTGCTGCCCGCAGTGGGTATCGCCGGCGCCGCGCAACAGGACCAGCTCGACTGGGAGGCGGACGCGTGGACGCGGCCGACTCCGACGGTCGAGCCGGTCACGGTTGAGCCGGCGCTCGTGGCGGTGGGCGAGGCGGCGGCGGTCGAGCCGGTGGGTGAGGCCGCCAGCGTGGCGAACGGCTCGGCCCGCATCGACATCGGGGTGTTCGCCTCGCGATATGCGGGGGCGATGCTGTTGAACGCGTTCACGCACCGGGTTGGGGCTGGTGACGTGTTCGCCCACGCCGGCATTGCCGTGCCGCAGCGGCGCCGCTTCGACGACATCGCGATCCTCACCGGCGTCTCGACGGTGTTCGCGTTGGGGTTCGCCAGCCTGGAGCAGGCCAAGCACCCCGACCGGGCCCAGGTCGGCCCGGTGGCCGGCATCGACGTGCTGCCTGAGCTGCGCACGCTGCGGCCGCGGCTGGCCGCGATCGCCGACGGTTGCGACCCGTTGGAGCTGCAACGGGCCTTCGCCGCCGCGATGCTTGCCGCCGACCCGTGCACGTCGGGGGTGTACTTCGTCGACGAGCACTTCATGCCCTACAGCGGCGCGTTGCCGTTGGGTAAAGGCTGGAACACCAAACGCCGCCACGCCCAGCCCGGCCGGGTCGACACGCTCATCGCCGACGCCGCCGGGCGGGCGGTGTGCTTCACCACCGGTGAACCCTCCGGGCTCAGCACGAGCCTGCCCGCCACGTTGGCCGAGCTGAGGAGGATCACCGGCGACGACGCGAAGATCATGCTCGGGTTCGACCGGGGCGGCGCCTACCCGAACGTGTTCACCACCTGCCGCAAGGCCAACGTGGACTGGGTCACCTACCGACGCGGCAAGCTCGTCGTCCCGACCGTGCTGCCGATCACCACCTCGCTGATCCGCGACGGCAAGACCGTTACCGTGGTACACACCGACGAGACCGTCACCGTCAAGGACTACGGCACCGCCCGGCAGATCACCCTGTTCGAGAACGGCGCCCCGGTGCTGCAGATCCTCACCAGCGACACCACCATCTGCGCCGGCGCGCTGATCACGTTCATGCGCGCCCGCTGGCGCATCGAGAACCTGTTCAAGTACCTCGACTTCTACGGCATCGACTACCTCGCCGACTACACCGCCACCATCGAGGTCAACACCCGCCCGGTTGACAACCCCGCCCGCAAGGCCACCCGCAGCCAGCTCAAGACCCTGCAAACCGAACGAGACCGGCTACGCGAACGCATCGGCGAAGTCCACACCGACCGCACCCTGAGCATCGCGGCGCTCAACCGCGAATCCACCGCCGCCCAACGCAAGATCCGCACACTCGAGAAGAAAATCGCCACCGTGCAGGACGAGCTGAAGACCATCCCGGCCAAGCTGCCCGCCAACGTCATCGACCCCGCCGCGAAACGGGCCGTGCACCGCGCCAACCGCCGCGGGCTACAGATGGTGCTGCGACTGCTCGCCGCCAACGCCGAACACTGGCTCGCCGACCGCCTCAACGCCTACCTGCAAGACCCCGACGAGTACCGCGCCACCACCCGCAACCTGCTCCACCTCGGCGGCACCATCACCTACACCAGCTCAACTGTCCACGTCGAGCTCGACCCACCCGCCACACCACGGCTGACCCGAGTCCTCACCCTGCTCCTCGACGAGATCAACACCAGCCCGCCACACCTCCCCGGCGACTCCCGCCCCATCACCTACACCATCCAGACATGATCAACTTAAACACAAGAACGAGTCGGACTTCCGGAGGTCTGAGACTTGGCTGTCTCAAAGGATCTACGCGGTGGCCGTCTCCCACCTCACGACACGCCCGTCAACGGGGGCCCGTCGTACACCACCTCCATGGACGCAGCCCTTGCGGACAGCCGTAAGGACCTGGCCGACCTAGCAGGCGAGCTCATCTGGTCGGCCGAAGTTCGGGCGT
>DASSGC010000052.1:0-2056 GCA_035693765.1 Acidimicrobiales bacterium | reverse complement strand
AGCAGTGACCGACCGACAGCTCGACCGCACCGGGGGCGCGGGCCCCACCGGCCCCATCGGTCCCACCCGCACGCAGCAGGCCGCCGCCTGGCTCGCCTACCTGGCTCTCGTCGCCGCCGTGGTGTACGTCCTCGTCGCGTCAGTGCGCCGCTGGGAGGTCCTGGTGGTGGGGGTCGTCTCCCTCTCCGCGGTCGTCGTCGCGGCGTGGTTCGCCGTGTCCCGCCGCGGGACGGCCCGCGTCCTCGCGCTCGTCGTCGCGGCCGTCGCGGTGGCAGCCTTCGTCGTCGTCATGGTGACCAACCAGGCCATCCGCGTGCTCGTGGTGGGTCTGCTCCTCACCGCGGCCTCGGCGGCGGCGGCGCGGGTCGCCCTGGCCCCGAGGACCGCGGACCCGGAGACGGCTCCCACGGCCCCGCGACCCGAGCGTGCGGTGCTCATCATGAACCCGAAGTCCGGGGGCGGGAAGGTCGAGCGGTTCGAGCTGGAGCGCCGGTGCCGGGAGCGCGGCATCGAGCCGATCGTGCTCGTGCCGGGATCCGACCTGCTGGCCATCGCCGAGGATGCCGTGCGCCGCGGCGCCGACGTCATCGGCATGGCGGGGGGTGACGGCTCGCAGGCACTCGTCGCGTCGGTGGCGAGCCGGCACGGCATCCCCTTCGTCGTCATCCCCGCGGGCACGCGCAACCACTTCGCCCTCGACCTGGGGCTGGACCGCGCGGACGTCGTCGGGGCGCTCGACGCGTTCGAGGAGGGCGTCGACACCGTGATCGACCTCGCCGAGGTCAACGGCCGTGTCTTCGTCAACAACGCCTCGATGGGGCTCTACGCCCGGATCGTCCAGTCGGACGCGTACCGCGACGCCAAGGTGCACACGGCCGCCGACACCCTGCCCGACCTCATCGGCCCCGACGCCGCACCCCTCGACCTGCGTTTCACGCTGCCCTCCGGGGAGCAGGCGACCTCGGCCAACCTCGTCCTCGTCTCGAACAACCCCTACCAGCTCTCGCACCTGCGGGGGGCCGCCATCCGGCCGCGCCTCGACGGCGGTGGCCTGGGGATCGTCTCGCTGTTGATCGGAGGAGCCGTGGACGCGCAGAAGTTCGCCGCCCTCGAGGCCGCCGGCCAGGTGCGTCGGTTCCCCGGCTGGAACGAGTGGACGGCGCCGGAGTTCGAGGTCACCTCGGCCGGGCCCGTGGAGGTGGGTGTCGACGGGGAGGCCCTGACGCTGGAGCCGCCGCTGCGGTTCTCGATCCGCCCCGGCGCCCTCACCGTGCGGGTCACCCGAGCGGTGCTCTCGCGCACTCCCGCCCCGGCCGTGCACGTCACGTCGGCCCCGACCCTGGCGGCGCTGTGGAGCACGGCGCTGGGCCGGTCGCCGGTGGCGGCGTGAGCACCGGGGGCCCCGGCGAGCCCCGCGAGCCCGTGGCGGCCGCGGCGGAGCCTGTCGACCCGGCCGAGGAGCGCCTGGCCCGCCGGCTGCCGCAGGGCCCGCCCGGGACGCACCCGGTCGCCGCCCGGGCCGCCTCGCTCCTACGGACGCTCGGCCACTACGACCGGCTGGCCTACGGCGCGGTGGCCCGGACCCACACTCCCGCGATCGACGTCCCACTGCGTCGGCTGTCGGGGTTCGCCAACCACTCCAAGCCGTGGTTCCTCGTCGCCGCCGCGCTCGCCCTCGTGGGCGGGCCTGCCGGGCGCCGGGCCGCGGTCAGGGGGGTGGTGGCCATCGGTGCCGCGTCGCTCGTCGTCAACCAGCCGATGAAGCTCCTCGGTGGTCGCGACCGCCCCGACCGCGACCACCATGCCGTCCCCGACGATCGCCGCCTGCCGATGCCGACCTCGACGTCGTTTCCGTCCGGCCACTCGGCGTCGGCGGCGGCCTTCGCCGTGGCGGTCGGTGACGCGGTGCCGGCCCTCCGGCTCCCGCTGGGTGCGGCGGCCGGCACGGTGGCGTTCTCCCGGGTCCACACCGGCGTGCACTACCCCGGCGACGTGCTCGTCGGGGCGGCCACCGGTGCGCTCCTCGGGCGACTCGTGACCCGCTGGGCGCAGCGGC
>DASSGC010000051.1:0-9996 GCA_035693765.1 Acidimicrobiales bacterium | reverse complement strand
AGGTGCAGGCCGTCCGGGTCGCGCCCGTGCCCCGCGGCCAGGTCCCGCACGTTGGCCCCCATGGGCGCCAGCATCTCGAGGGGCAGCCCGGCCGGGTTCCAGCCGTCGGCCCGGCGGGCGACGCGGTCGAGGCCGTCCGGGGTGTAGGCCGCCAGCAGCACGGGCGGCCCCGGCCGCTGCACGGGCTTGGGGCCCATCAGTGCGGGGACGATCCGCGCCCGGCCGCCGTGGTGGTCCACCGGGTCGGCGCCCCACGCGGCGGCGAGCACGTCGAGCGCCTCGTCGAGGCGCCGGCCGAGCTCCTGCTGCGGCACCCCGACGGCCTCGTACTCGTCGAGCGAGCGGCCGAGCCCCAGGCCGACGGTGAGCCTGCCCTCGCTCAGCACGTCGAGCGAGGTGAGCGACCGGGCCAGCAGCGCCGGCCGGTACCACGGGGCGACCAGCACGCTGGTGCCCAGGCGCACCCGGTGGGTCACGGCCGCGGCGTAGGTCAGCACGGTCAGGGGGTCGAGGGCGTCGGGGCACTCGGGCAGGGCAGCGACGCCCGGCGGGTTGTCGCGCGGGGAACGGGGATCGACCGGCGTGAGCAGGCGGTCGAGCACCCAGATGGACGAGAACCCGACCTGCTCGGCGGCGACCGCGGCCGAGCGGACGGCGGCAGGCTCGGCGAGGCGGCCGGTCTGGGCGAGTGAGACGCCGAGTCTCATGGCGGTGGTTCCTCCAGCGTGCGGCGAGTGGGCGGCGCGGGGTTGTGCGGTGGGCTGCGCCGGTGCCGTCCGTTGTCGCCCACGGCGCTCGACACCCGCTTGACGCTCGCTTGCAGGCGGCGGCCGGCGCGGGTCGGTGGGGCCGTCAGCCGCCCGCCAAGCGCCCGCCAAGAGGGCGCTGCCTGACTGGCGCCGCAACCGAGCGAGCCGGGTCCGACCCCGGTTCCCAGCACCAGGAGACAACGCCGCCATGGAAGCCCCCGTACGCGTCATCGAGACCGAGCAGGTCACCCCCGACACCCACGTCGTCCGCCAGATGTTCGGCGAGGGCATGGCCCCCGAGGCCCACTACGTCAACTCGTCGGTGATCACCGGCGCCGAGCCCGTCGTCGTCGACTGCGGCCCGGCCATCACCCGCGAGGAGTGGATGGCGCGGACGTTCGAGATCGTCGACCCCGCCGACGTCCGCTGGATCTACCTGTCCCACGACGACGTCGACCACGTCGGCAACCTTCCCCAGGTCCTCGACCTGTGCCCCCGGGCGACGCTGGTGACCACGATGTTCAGCGTCCAGCGCATGACCGCCGACGCGCTGCTGCCCCTCGACCGGGTGCGCCTGGTCAACGACGGCGAGTCGTGGTGGGCCGGCGACCGCGAGCTGGTGGCCGTGCGGCCGCCGGTCTACGACAGCCCGACCACCCGCGGCCTGTACGACACCGCCTCCGGCGTGTACTGGGCGTCCGACGCCTTCTGCGCCGGCGTACCGCACCCGGTCGACGACGTGGCCGAGCTCGACCGCGACGAGTTCGCCGAGAGCTTCCTCGCCACCCACCAGCTGATCAGCCCGTGGCACGAGTGGCTCGACGCCGGTCGCTACCGGGCCCACCTCGCCCGGCTGTCCGGCCTCGGCGCCCGCTACGTCACCTCGGCCCACGGCCCGACGCTGCGGGGCGGCCAGGTCGGCTGGGCGCTCGACCTGCTCGGCCGCCTGCCCGAGCGGCCCCCGATGACGGACCTCGCCCAGTCCGACCTCGAGCAGATGCTCGCCGCCCTCGCCATCGCCGCCTGACGGCAACCCCGATCCCCGTCCCCCTCAGAACGAACCACGAAGGACACGGACATGCCCAGACCACGCACCTTCCCGCTCACCGTCGCCCTCGTGGCGCTCATCGGCCTGGCCGCCGCGTGCGGCGGGGGCGACGACGAGGCCACGGTGGCCGACGGGGCCGCCGCCGACTCCCCGCCTGGCACCGGCCTGTCCGCGGTCGCGGACGTCGAGATCCAGAAGCTGGAGATCACGGTCCCGGGTGGCGCCGACGGCGAGTACGCCTACGCCGCCACCCCCCAGAACCTCACGGCCGGTCCGGTCGAGGTCTCGATCACCAACGACGGCGCCCTCGAGCACCAGGCCATGCTGATGCGGTTCAGGGACGGCGCCGACTTCGCCCAGTTCGCGGCCGCCGCGGCCGCCGACCCGACGGGCATCAGCGCCCTGGCCCTCGTCGAGGGCTTCGGCGGGCCCAACGGGGCGGCACCCGGTCAGACCCGCACGACCACGCAGGTGCTCGAGCCCGGCGACTACATGGTCATGTGCCTCCTGCCCGGCGAGGACGGGACGATCCACGCCCAGCACGGCATGCTGATGCCGTTCAGCGTCGCCCCCGGCGACGTCGAGGTCGACGCCGGCACCCCCACCGGGGTGGACGCCGACCACGAGGTGCACCTGGTCGAGTTCGGCTTCGGCACCGAGGGCACCTTCGCGGCGGGCGAGACGCTCCACATCGTGAACGACGGCGACCAGCCCCACGAGTTCGTGGCCTTCCGCCTCGACGAGGGCGCCACCGTCGACGACTTCACGGCCGCCATCACCAACCCGAGCGGGCCGCTGCCGGCCTCGGCGGGCACGGGCACCGGTGCCCTGGCGCCCGGCCGGTCGGTCGACCTGGTCCTGCCGGACGATCCCGGCGACTACGTGCTGTTCTGCATGGTGCCCGACATCGCCGGTGACGGGCTCCCCCACATCGCCCACGGCATGGTGGCCGGCGCCACCGTGCGATGATGGCCGCCCGGTGACGTGGGCGGCGCCGCCCTGTCGCCTGCGTCACCGGACCCGGTTCCGTCGCCGCAGCACCGCCACGCCCGCCGCCGCGGCGCCGAGAGCCGCCAGCGCCAGCCGCCTCCGCCGGAGGCGGCTGCGGGCGCGCCCGGACACGGCCTCGGGCGGCCGGTCGGGCACCGCCACCCCGGGCCGCTCGCCGGCGCCGACCCGGGGCGCGAGGGGGCGGTCGCCGGGGTTGTCCAGCCGCTGGAGCCGGCCGGTCCGGTCCCGCCGGTGGCGCCACGACGCCATGTGGTGGGGGACGGCCTCGGGGTCCTCGGTGTCGACGCGGTACCAGTGGGCGTCGGCCCGGCCGGCGTCCAGCTCGACCACGAGGAAGCCGTGGTTCTCCAGGTCGAACCAGCGGGCCTCGGGCAACCGCTCGGCCAACCGGTCGAGCAACCTGCGCCAGCCCCGCGGGAGGTGGCGGGCCATGGGCGTGGCCGTCACGCACGGGGCCGTCAGCTCCACGGCGACCGGCCGGCCCGCAGCGTCGCACGGGCCCTCGAACGCCCACGCCGAGTGGACGTCGCCCGACAGCACGACGACGCCCGGCCCCCGGTCGGCGATGGCCCGGACGAGCGCCGCCCGCTCGGCCGGGTAGCCGTCCCACTCGTCGGTGCACATGGCCTCGCCGTCGATGACGGCATAGCCGCTCGGCGCCAGGTCGGCCAGCCTCGCCCCGGTCTCCACCGGCAGGGCCATGCGGTTCAGCACCACCTGGGTGACCAGCAGGCACCAGGGCCGGCTGGTGTCCCGGAGGCGGGCGTGGGCCCAGGCCCGCTGGTCGTCGCCGAGGAGCGAGCGCCCGGGGTCGCCGGCGGGCAGCGCGGGCTCCTCGTCGGCCTGCTGGTCGCGCCCGGCGATGCGGGTGTCGAGCATCACCACCTCGGCCAGGTCGCCGACCGTGAACGACCGGTACACGGTGACCGGGTCGTCGGGGTCGCGCAGCCGGGCGGGCAGCCACTCCTGGTGCGCTTGGGCGGCGGCGCCCAGCCGGACGTACCAGCTCCCGTGCACGTTGGGGTCGTGCGCCTTGGCCCCGTCGCGCCAGGCGTTGTCGGCGATGTCGTGGTCGTCCCAGATCGCCACCATCGGGTGCCGCTGGTGGAGCGCGATCAGGTCCGTGTCGGCCCGGGCCTGGGCGTAGCGGGTGCGGTAGTCGTCGAGCGTGACGATCTCGTGATCGGGGCCGGTCGGCCGGACGTCGCCCTTCCCGGCCGTCTCGTAGATGTAGTCGCCGACGTGGAGCACCAGGTCCACATCGGCCTCGGCCACCGCCCGGTAGGCGGCGAAGTGGCCCCGCGAGTAGTCGCCACAGCACACCACGGCGATGCGGATCGGGTCGGTGCCGGTGGCCGGGAGCGTGCGGGTCCGGCCGGTGGGCGACCGGATGGCGCCGGCCTCGAACCAGTAGACGTAGCTGGTGGCGGGGTCGAGCCCGTCGACGGCGACCGTCACGCAGTTGTCGTCGCCGGCCCGGACGTCGACCTCACCCGTCGCCACGGGCGGGCCGTCCGGCCCCGGTCCGAGGCACCAGCGCAGCCGCCCGGCGACCGGCGCCCGCGTCCACAGCAGCACCGAGTCCGCCGTGGGGTCGAAGCTGGCGACCCCCTGGGCGAAGGGGGCGTCGACGCCTCCGCCGCCCTCCCGGCCCGCGGCGCCCCGGCTCGTGCTTTCCGTCGTGCTGTCCGTCGTGCTGTCCGTCGTGCTGTCCGTCGTCGTCCGCTCCTTCGCCGTCCCGTCGCTGCTCACAGACGTTACGGGTACCCGGTGCGCCGGGGCGTCATCCGGACTCGCCAACCGGGTGGCCGTCCCGGCACGATGGTCGGCGATGGGGCCGACCATGACCGCGTACCGCATGGTGGCATGGGGCGAGCCGCCCCGGCTCACCGAGGCGCGGGTGCCCGAGCCCGGGCCCGGCGAGGTGCTGGTCGAGGTGGCGGGCAACGGCCTGTGCCACTCGGACGCCACCATGGCCCAGATCCCCGCCGAGGTGGCCGCGGCGCTGGGCTGGCACCTGCCGTTCACGCTCGGCCACGAGATCGGCGGTCGCATCGCCGCCCTCGGCCCGGGCGTGCGCGGGTTCGTCGAGGGGGAGGCGGTGGCCCTGGTGTCGCCGGCCTCCTGCGGCCGCTGCGCCGCCTGCCGGCGGGGGCACGACAGCGCCTGCCCGCACGGCCAGGCCGGCCGGGGCTACGGCCGGGACGGCGGCCTGGCCCGCTACGTGACCGCGCCGGCGCCCCGCGGGGTGGTCCGGCTGCACGGGCTCGACCCGCTGGTGGCGGGCCCGCTCACCGACGCCGGCGCCACGTCCCACCACGCCGTGGCCCGGGTGCTGCCCCGGCTCGACGCGGGCGCCACGGCGGTCGTGCTCGGCGCCGGCGGGCTGGGGGCCTTCGCGGTCCAGTTGCTGCGGGCGCTGAGCCCGGCCCGGGTGGTGGCGGTGGACACCAACCCGGCGCGGCGGGTGGTGGCGCTGTCGCTGGGCGCCCACGCGGCGGTCGACGAGGTCGGTGCCGTCGCCGCACCCGGCCCCGGCGACGGCGGCCCCCGGGGTGGTGGCGTGGAGGTCGTGCTCGACTTCGTGGGGACCGACGCGACGATCGCCGCCGGGCTGGCCGCGGTCCGGCCCTACGGCGCCTTCGGTCTGGTGGGCGCGGCCGGGGGGACGTTTCGCCGCCCCTGGTTCGGCGGCCTGCCCCGCGATGCCGACGTGTTCACCTTCCAGGGATCGTCGATCGCCGACGTCGAGGCGGTCGTGGCCCTGGCCGCCGCCGGCCGCATCCGCTGCGAGATCGACGTGTTCCCGCTGGCCCGCGTGGCCGACGCCTACGCCGCCCTGGCGCGGGGCGAGCTGCGGGGCCGGGCCGTCGTCACGCCCGACCCCTGACCCCCACACACCGAGGAGTCCCATGGACCTGCTCGACGGCCTCGCCACCACGCGGGCCATCCGCCGCTACCGGCCCGACCCGGTGCCCGAGGGCGACCTGGCCAAGATCCTGTGGCACGCCACGCGGGCGCCGTCCGGGTCGAACCGCCAGCCGGCCCGGTTCCTCGTGCTGCGCGACGGCCCCCGAGCCCAGAAGGCCAAGGCGCTGCTGGCCGGCGCCTACCGCCGGGCGTGGGGCGCCAAGCGCGACGTCCACGGCTTCGACCGGGGGTCGGGCGCCGAGCCCGACTCGCCCAAGGCGCGGGCGGCCCGCGCGATGCAGGTGTTCGTCGACCGGTTCGAGGAGACGCCGGTGATCGTGCTGGCCTGCATCCGGCGGTGGCGGCAGCCGCACGTCTCGGAGGGCGGGTCGGTCTACCCCGCGGGCCAGAACCTGCTGCTGGCGGCCCGCGGGCTCGGCTACGGCGGGGTGATGTCGATGTGGCACGCCTACGTCGAGGCCGATCTGCGCGCCCTGCTCGGCATCCCCGACGACGTGGTCATCGCCGCCACCGTCACGCTCGGGGTGCCCGAGGGCCGTCACGGCCCGGTCCGGCGGCTGCCGCTGGGCGAGGTGGTCTACGACGACGGGTGGGACGAGCCGGCGGCGTGGGCGGTCGATCCGCCCGACACCCGCTTCACCCGGGCGGGCCCACCCCGGGAGGCGTGAGGCGCGCTCGCGATCCACATCCTAACCCCGCGCTGGTCGGTGACCTTCCCGACCTCGGGGTCACCGCCGATGTCGTCGTCGCCGACCTGGCCGAGGGACGCGGCGCCCGTTGATCGTGATCGACGCGTCGGCCGTGGTGCTCGGCCTGCTCAACGACGGTGCGGCCCGTCGGAGCCTCGCGACCGAGGAGCTCGCGGTGCCGCACCTGGTCGATGCGGAGGTCGCCCACGCCTTCCGGGCGCGGGTGCGGCGGGGCACCGTCAGCGCCCGGGACGCGGGCCGCGCGCTCGATCGGTGGGTGCGGCTCGGCGTGCGGCGCTACCCGGTCCAGGGCCTCCTCCCGCGGGGCTGGGAGTTGCGTGACAGCGTCAGCGCCTACGACGCGACCTACGTGGCGCTGGCCGAGGCGCTCGACTGCGCGCTCCTCACGGGCGACGCCCGGCTGGCGGGCGCCCCCGGGCCGACCTGCAGCACCGTCGTCGTCCGGGAGTGACCGGGGCCGCCCGCCGCTCCACCGCTTCCGGCGGGGATGTCGCGCGCCGGCGCCGGTTCGGGATCCGCCGCGCCGCCGCCTCGCCGGGTCAGCTCGCCGCCATCTGCTGGCGGACGATGCCTCTCAGCAGGCCGACCAGCTCCGGGCCGGCCTTGTCCGGGGAGCCGGCGTCGAAGGGTGGCTGGGGGTCGTACTCGATGCTGAGCTGGATCGCCCTGGCCACGTCGTCGCCGGCGATCTGGGCGGCCAGCCACAGGCTCATGTCGATGCCCGACGAGACGCCGGCGGCCGTGACGATCTTGCCCTGTGGCACGACCCGCCGGTGGGTGGTGGCGGCGCACAGGGGGGCCAGATCGTCCATGGCGACCCAGTGGGTCGTGGCCTCGAGGCCCGCCAGCAGGCCCGCGGTGCCGAGGACGAGCGAGCCGGTGCACACCGAGGTGGTCCACTGGGTGCCCTGGTGGACGTGGCGGACCCACTCGTGCAGCGAGCCGGGCGTCAGCATGGCCCGGGTGCCGGGGCCGCCGGGGACGACGACCACGTCGCAGGCGTCGACGTCGTCGAGGCGGTCGTCGACCGTCATGGCGAGCATGGCCGTGTCGGTGCGGACGGGGCCGGTGCGCTCGCCGACGAACGTCACCTCGGCGCCCGGGATGCGGGAGAGCACCTCGTAGGGGCCGACGGCATCGAGCGCGGTGAACCGGTCGAAGAGGGGGATGGCGATCAGCACGTGACGGTCTCCTTCGGTGGATGGGCAGGGGGTGGCCGGCGGGGTCGCCGGGTTCAGGCGGACACGGCGAAGTGCCGCCGGTACTGGCCGGGGGTGGTGGCCAGCGTGCGCCGGAAGGCGCGGTGCATGGTCTCGACGGTCCCGAACCCGCAGGCACGGGCGATCGCGGCCGGGCCCAGGACGGTGGAGCTGAGCAGGTTGCGCGCCGCCTCGACCCTGACGGCCTGCACGTACGACGCGGGGGTGGTGCCGACCTCGGCCCGGAAGGCCCGGGCGAACGTCCGCGGGCTCATGGCGGCCCGGCGGGCGAGGGCGGCGACCGACAGGTCGGCGTCGGGGTGGGCGGCCACGTAGGCGAGCACCTCCCGGAGGGGCTTCTGGCCGGCCCCGCGCACCGCGAGCTGGGCGCTGAACTGCGACTGGCCACCGGGGCGCTGGGTGAACAGCACGAGCTGGCGGGCGACGTCGAGGGCGACGGACCCGCCGTGGTCGTCCTCGACGAGGGCGAGGGCGAGGTCCATGCCGGCCGTGACGCCCGCCGAGGTCCACACGTGGCCGTCGCGCACGTAGATGCGATCGGGGTCGACCTCGACGCGGGGATGGAGGCGGGCCAGCAGGTCGCACACGCCCCAGTGGGTGGTCGCCCGCCGCCCGTCGAGCACGCCCGCGGCGGCCAGCAGGAAGGCGCCGCTGCACACCGAGGTCACCCGGCGGCTGCGGCGGGCGGCGTCGGCCACCCAGGCCACCAGCTCGGCGTCCGCCAGGGCGTCGGCGGTGCCGTCGCCGCCCGCCACGACGAGGGTGTCGATCGGCCCGCTGTGGTCGGCCAGCGTGCCGTCGGCGACGAGGGCGAGGCCCGACGACGTGGCGATCGTGCCGCCGGCGCGGCTGACCAGCGCGGTGGTGTAGCGGGGCGTCGCCACCGGCCGGTTGGCGATGGCGAAGACCTCGACCGGCCCGGTGACGTCGAGCGACTGCACGCCCGGGAAGGCGACGACGACGACGGTCCGTGGTGGCGCGGTCTGCATGTGGCCATCCTGGGCCCACGGGTCGTTGGCAGCAAGGACGAATGATTGACGTTCCCTGCCAGGAACGCTTCGATGGCGGGCCGGTGAACTGATGGTGACCGCGGTGGATGGGCCGCGGCCGACCGTTAGTGTGCGGACCGAGGCCCCCCAGTCTGAACGATTGATGACCAAGCGTCGATCACTTCCGTCGATAGCCCCCCCGGGCCGATCCTTCACACCGATCGAGACCCGGCACTACCGCGACGTGCCCCTGCGCGCCATGGTGGCGGCCAAGCGCGACCAGGGACTCGTCGTCTCGGTGTGCATCCCGGCACACAACGAGGAGGACACCGTCGCCAAGGTCGTCACGAGGATCCGGCGCTACCTGGTCGATCGGCTGGCACTGGTCGACGAGGTGCTGGTGCTCGACGACCACTCGGTCGACGGCACGGCCAAGGTGGCCGCAGCCGCCGGCGCCCGGGTGGTCCAGGCGCGTGACGTGCTGGCCGACGTGGCCGGCGGGGGCGGCAAGGGCGAGGCGCTGTGGCGCTCGCTGTACGTCGCCCGCGGCGACATCGTGCTGTGGTGCGACGCCGACATCACCGACTTCGGGTCGCGGTTCGTGGTGGGCCTGCTCGGCCCGCTGCTCGTCGACCCCGCCGTCAGCTTCGTCAAGGGGTTCTACGAGCGTCCGGTCGCGGATGGGTCGAGCGGCGGGCGCACCACCGAGCTGATGGCCCGCCCGGTGCTGGCCACGCTGTTCCCCCACCTGTCCACGATCATGCAGCCCCTGTCGGGGGAGTTCGGCGGCCGGCGCACGCTGCTCGAGCAACTGCCGTTCGTGCGCGGCTACGGCGTCGACATCGGGCTGCTCATCGACACCGCGGAGGCGGTGGGGCCGCACGGGATCGTCCAGGTCGACCTCGGCACCCGCGTCCACCGCAACCGCCCGCTCGACGAGCTCGGCCCCCAGGCCCTCACGGTGCTCCAGACCGCGCTCGACCGGGCCGGCGTCAGGGCCGCCAACCCGGCCACGCTGCTGCGCCCGGCGCACCCGCCGCTGGTCCGGGCCTTCGCCGAACTGCCCCCGCTGGTCACCCTCCCGGCCGGCGACCCCGAGGACGACGAGCGGCCGCGCGCGCCCCTGCCCGCCTGATCCGGTGCAAGCGGCTCCCGTGCCACATCGTCACGCGTGGGCCGTGGCGGGCGGGCTACCCGCTCGGCGTCTCACCCGGACGGTGGAGCTGGGTCTTGGGACTCGAGCGGATGGGTCACGCCGGCGCGTGTCACCGTGCTGCGTTGCCGGTCGGCCGAGCTGTGGAGCTGGTGCTTCCACGCCAAATCCCCACGCGTAGGCCG
>DASSGC010000050.1:0-5744 GCA_035693765.1 Acidimicrobiales bacterium | reverse complement strand
CTCGTGGGCCGGCTCGTGGAGCTCGAGCTCCTCGCCGCGTCCGTGATCGAGGATTCGTCCTCTTGGGTCGTCGCGGGAGCCGCCGGCGTCGGCAAGTCGCGACTGGTTGCAGAGCTGCTCGATCGGGTCGCCGACGCCGGCATCGCCACCGCTACCGTCCGTGCGACTCGAGCGACTGCCACCATCCCCTTCGGCGCCTTCGGACCGTGGGTCCCGGACATCGACCTCGCGGGAGAGAACGAGGCGGGAAAGGACCGCCTGCAGCTCCTGACGTCGCTGAGCACGGCGCTGATCGGCGGCCGTCCCGAGATGGTGGTGGTCGTCGATGACGCGCATCTCCTCGATGACGGATCCGCCGCACTCGTCCTCCACCTAGCGACCAGCACACCGGCCTCGGTGATCGCCACCGTGCGGTCCGGCGAGCCATGCCCTGATGCCGTGATGTCGCTGTGGAAGGAGGCGCTGGCCGACCGCGTCGATCTCCAGACCCTCTCCGAGGCCGAGACCGCGTCGCTTCTGGAAGGTGCGTTGGGCGACGTCGAGCCTGCTGCTCAGCGGAGGGTGTGGGCGTTGACGAGAGGAGTGCCGCTCTACGTGCGCGAGGTGGTGCGAGCGGCGGAGGCCCAGGGCGTGCTCGTGCAGGAGGATCAGCGGTGGCGCTGGACCGGCTCGCTGGCTGGAAGTGAGCGCCTCAAGGAGCTCATCGCCGAGCGTCTGCGAGAGAGCGCTGGAGAGGAGCGAAGGCTGGTGGAGCTCCTGGCCATCGGCGAGCCGCTGTCGATGTCGGTCATCGAGGCACTGGGGCTCGGTCCGGAGCTGTCGACCGTGGACCTGCACGGTCTCGTGGCGTTGCAGGAAGGGAGTGAGGCTGACGGACCCGCCGTGCATTTGGTCCACCCCCTCTACGGCGAGGTGCTGCGAGGGGAGATCTCTCCGGTGCGAGCACGTGCGCACCGGTCTGCGCTCGTTCGCGCCGCGCTGCATCTGGGTTGGGATCGGCGCGACCCCCTGCTCATTGCGGAGTGGGCGCTGGGCAGCGACGTCCACCTCGATGCTGCGCTCCTGGTCGCGGCCGCTCGCCGAGCGCTCGCCCTCTCGGACTGGGACCTGACCGAGCGGCTCAGCACGGCCGCGGACCCCGGCGCACAGGGCCAGGCGGTGCTCGTCCGAACGATCGCGCTCACGAACCAACGGAGCTGGGACGGCGCCATGGTGGAGGTCGCCGAACGCGCCCTGTCGTCGCTCGGCGACAACCCAAGCCCCGCGGCGGCTGGGGAGGTCGCACGCGTGGTGTCGTCGCTGCTCTACGGGAGGCCAGAGCACCCCGTGACCCTCGCCGAGGTCATCGCAGCTGTGTCAAGGCTCCCCACCGCCTACCGGCGCGTCGTCTTCGTTCACTGCGGCCTGCAGGCCATGAACGCGGCGCTCCCTGACGACGCCGTTCGGCTCGCGGAGCTCGCCTGCTCCCCTTCCGGCGCCTTGGATGACGACGTTGAGGTGCAGTCCGTGGCGGTCGTCGCCTTCGCCCGGTCTCTGCAGGGACGACCAACCGAGGCGCTGCGCGCGGCGGAGTCCGTCCTCGCCCGCGTGCCCGAGGTCCTCGCGGCCGATCCGATTCCGGGCAACCCGGCCGGGCCGGCCGCGACCTTCGCCTACTGCTTCGCCCTGGTAGGCGACGGGCGCATCGATGAGGCGGCGGCGGCGGCCCATTTCGTGCACGACGAAACGGTCCGGATGGGGTCGATCGCCGACCAGGCCCTCGCCGCAACCGTGGCGGCCCGCATGGATCTCTTCGCCGGCCGGCTGGCCACCGCTCGGACGCTGGCCGACGGCGCGCTGGCATCCTGCCTCGAGATCGGTCAGCACGCGGCGAGCTCGTGGCCGGCCAGCGTCCTCGGGTTGGCCGCGGCCCAGCAGGGCGACCTCAGCAGGATCGCGGAGCTGCTCGAGTGGGCCGAGGTGGAGTGGGGCTCAAGGCTCATGCGGTTCGACGCGCGGGCGGCCCGCACGTGGATGCACGCCGCCGCCGGGGAGATGTCGGCCGCGCGGGCCACCACCCTCGACTGTGCCGAGCAAGCCACGGCGGCGGGACTCCACGCCATCGCCCTCGGCGCGCTGCACGACCTGGCCAGGTTGGGAGGAGCCGAGATGGCGGCCGACCGCCTGGAGTCGGTCCCCAAGGAGGGCGACGGGCCCCTCGCAGTCGCCATACGAGCCCACGTCACCGCTCTGGCCCCCGGCGACGCGCCCGCGCTCTCCGCCTCCTCCGACCGGTTCGAGGCCATGGGGGCGATGCTCTTCGCCGCTGAGGCGGCGGCGCAAGCGGCCGCGCTCTACACCGCGGCAGGTCGGAAGGGAAGCGCCGCCACGGCCCGGGGGCGCGCGACCGTCCTGATGACCCGCTGCGAAGGCGCGAGGACGCCTGCCCTGCTTGACCTGACCACCGACCCGGCGATGGCGACGCTCACCGCCCGCGAACGGGAGGTCGTGCGGCTGGCGGCATCCGGGCTCACGAACCGCGACATCGCCGAGCGGCTCTTCGTCTCGGTGCGCACGGTCACCACCCACCTGTACCGGTCCTACGCCAAGCTCGGCGTGAACGACCGGGACCACCTCGCCGCACTGCTGGACACCGATCCGAGGGACGAGCCCGCCCTCACCTGAGTACCCCCGTGCTGACGACACCGGCCCGTTGCTGATGTTGGGTGCACCCGTGGCGATCGACCGTGCGGAGATCCAGGCTCAGCTCGGGCGACTCCCCCCGGGCCACCTCGCCGTTCTGCGCGCCGCGTTGGTGGGGTTCGACGAGGAGGACATCGCCCGCCTCCTCGACATCCCGGTCGAGTCCGTCTCCACCACCCTGCAGGTGGCCGCCGCCAAGCTGACCAACCTGCTCGCCGACCGTCGCGGCCCTGAATCAGTACCCCCCTGCTGACGCCATCGCCGAGCGAGTGGCGTTCCATGGCCCCATGACCATCTCCCGCACCACCCGGAACCTTGCCGTGGCGAGCATCGTGGGTCTCCTGACGCTCGCCGCATGCGGCGACGACAACGACTCCGCGACCGAGCCCACCGACTCCGAGCCGGCGTCGACCGAACCGACGGTCAGTGCTGAGCTCGAGGGTGAGATCACGGAGATCTGCGACCTCGACCGGTACGCCGCGACCCCGCCGCTCGACGGCACCCCCGAGCGGGTGACCGAGGTGCTCGCCTTCCTCAAGGAGGCAGGCGCCTCCATTCCGCCCCTCGACTCCCTCGAAGTACCACCCGAGCTCCAACCCGGCTACGACCTGGTCCTCGAAGCCGAGAGGTCGGCATCAGACGCGCTCGAAGCCGCCGAAGACGCGGCGGCCGCCGGCGACATGGCGCTCGCTGATCGTCAGATCCGCCGCCACGAAGCCCACCTGGGGAGCGTCACAGGTCGTTTCGCCCTCATGGGGGCCCGATGTGGCGCCGCCGATCCGGACCGAGCAGGTGGCGCCGATCTGAACGTCCCCCTCGACCTCCACGGCGAGCAGCTCAACACCGGCTTCGGATCGGTGTGGGTCAGCCAGAAGTACGGCGACAACGTCGTGCGCGTCGACCCCGACTCCGGCGAGATCCTCGCCACAATTCCAGTTGGTACCGATCCCCTCAAGCTTCAGCCTGCCGACGGTCGGATGTGGGTGAGGACAGCAGACGCGTACGTCGCCATCGACGAAGCGACCAACACCGTCACCGACAGGCTGGCCAAGGCCGACGTCGGACCGGCGGCCAACCGCAGCTTCGCCGTCGATGGCGCCATGTGGATCTGCGACGGGCGCCGACTCCACCGATACGACCCGACCACGCTCGAGCCGGTTGCCGCCATCGACCTCGACGTGGACTGCGACTTCGTCTACGCCACGCAAGACCTGGTCGTGACGTGGAACCACGATGACGCCCCAGCCGACTCAGGCGACTCGGCGACTGTGATGATCGACCCGGCAACCAATCAGGTGCTGACCACGATCAGCCTCCCCGTCGATGTCGTCTGGCCGGTGGTGTTCGACGACACCGTGTTCTTCGCGGGCGAACTGAACACCAGTGCCGTCGTGATCGACCGAGACACCTGGTCCGTGGCCTCGACCATCGAGCTCCCGGACGTGGTCGGTGGGGGCGGGATCACGACGGATGGCAGGTCGATTTTCGTGCCCACTCGAGGTGGGGAGCCGTGGGACGTCCTCGTGCTCGACGCCGAGACCTTCGAGCACGTCGACACGATCGAGCCGCTCAACGTCAACGGCGTCGTGGCTGAGGACGGTGCGCTCTGGCTGGTCCATCCGGACACGAACGTCCTGCAACGCTTCGACGTCCAGCGATGACGACCGCGTCGGCCAGCGACGCGACCTCGACGAGCTCCAAGGAGCCGTCGCCCCAGTGGTCGAGGGTGCCGTCGGGCGTTAGCAGCATCCGACTGGACAACCCGCGGTGCCCGCCCCGAACGGTCGGTCTGCCGACCAGCACAGGAGGAAACATGTCGACAGGTACGTTCCGACGACAGCACGTCTGCAGGCACGCGGGCGCAGCGATGAAGACCTTTGCGGCACTACTGGCTTCTGCGTCGCCGGCCTCCTCGCCGTGCAGCCTGCGAGCGCGACGCCGCCGGATCGCGAGCAGGAGTCCTTCACGGTGAGTGGCGTGATCGACTGCTCGGCGTTCGACCAGACCTGGAGGTTCCTCGACGAGTTCGTCGACGAGTTCGAATGTCCGACGGCAGTACGCCTACGGCCGCAACGGCGGCCTCGTCCGCATCACGGAGCACTGGGAGCAGACGTCGACCGACGTCAACAATGTGACTGGCCTCACGATCCACGAGCACAATCACTTCCTCGTCGACGTCGACCTGGTCCACATGACGGTCACGCTCAGCGGCGCGATCAACAATGCACAACGCCGAGGCGTCGGGTCGGTCATCCAGACCACCGGGCACAAGGTCTTCGAGTTGGACCTGTCACGAGACCCGCCGCTCGGATCACTCCTCGTCAACGGCGGACCGTTTCGCAGCAGCGACGAGGACTTCTGCCGGGCTGCCGCGTGACGCTCCACTCGACGGGCTTGCGCCGGCGTCCGAACTCACGCTGCGGGCCATGGCCAGATCTGCGACGGCCGCCGCGCAGGTGATCGGCAGCTCGAGCTCGGCGCCGCGTGCCTCCACCGGGCTGCCGACTGCGCCAGGGCATCGCCGACGCTACAGCCAGGGACGGCGCCCGCAGGAACAGGGCGCCGGCAGCAGCAGAACGACGACGATCCGGAGGCTCCCGACTCCAACCCTCGGCGTCGACGTGGCGCGGGCTCTGGACCTTACGCGGGACCCAAACTCCGGCGATCGCCACGCACGCGGACGCACTTGGCGCTAATGCGATCCAGCACCGCGATCTTCTCAGCTTCGAACGAGATTTTTCTCGAGCGGGACTCGGGCCCGGGCCGACGGGGTGACCGACTGCTGGGATGCAGAAGCGCCTTGGTCTCAGGGGCTCAACGCAACACCACGTCGATGATGAGTCGGGTCGATGTGGGAGGGCGCTGTGGCGACGGGGACGAGGTTGACCGATGAGGAGCGGGCGAGGATCGCCGAGCTGGCAGCGGCGCGGCTGCCTGGGCGGCTGATCGCGAAGGAGGTCGGCCGTAGCCATCGGGCGGTGTGGTCCTATGTGATGAAGCTTCGCCAGCCGGCTCCAGCTCAGCCTCGACGATCACCGCTGCGGCTCTCCTTGGCGGAGCGG
>DASSGC010000049.1:0-11703 GCA_035693765.1 Acidimicrobiales bacterium | reverse complement strand
TCGAGGCCGACATCATCAAGCAGAAGCTGCCCACGGTGAACGGCGGGTACAACGCGTTCGAGGGCTTCGGCAAGACCAGCAAGCTGGTCTACGAGTCGCTGACGACCGACCATCCGATCGACCTGTGCCGGTGGCAGGTGGCGAACTGCTACATGGGCCGCGTCGGGCTCATCAACAGCGGCGGCGAGTCGAAGGGCGCCTCCGACCTGGCCGAGGCCGTCCGCACCGCGGTCATCAACAAGCGGGCCGGCGGCGTCGGGCTCATCTCGGGCCGCAAGGCGTTCCAGCGGCCGATGGCCGAGGGCGTCGAGCTGCTCAACGCCATCCAGGACGTGTACCTCGACACCTCGATCACGGTCGCCTGACCGTCCGGCGACCACGAGCGGTTTACCGGGCCGGCCGCGATGCGGCCGGCCCGGTGCGCGTTCCCGACGAGGTCGCGCCGGTCACCGGTCACCCGGTCGCGCCGCCGCGCCGCAGGGCCCGGCCCGGCCGGTTCTCGGCGGAAGTCCACGCACGCACAGTGGTGGCTGTATCGCCCCCAGCGATGGTGCACCGGATGCCCATAGCGAAGCGATAGGGTCGTGGCCAGGTAAGCCGCCGAAGGGGGGCGCGTTTGTCCGAAACCACGCAGCGAGATCGATCACCGCAGGTGGTCGACCGCGTCATCATCCGGTTCGCCGGTGACTCGGGTGATGGCATGCAGCTCACAGGAGACCGGTTCACCGCCACGAGCGCGCTCTACGGCAACGACCTGGCGACGCTTCCCGACTTCCCGGCCGAGATCCGGGCCCCCGCGGGCACGATCGCGGGCGTGTCGGCCTTCCAGGTCCACATCTCCGACCACGACATCACGACGCCGGGCGACGCGCCGACCGTCCTCGTGGCCATGAACCCCGCGGCCCTCCGCAGCCAGATCGGCCGGGTCGCTGCCGGGGCGACGATCATCCTCAACGCCGACGCCTTCGACGAGCGCAACATCGCCAAGGCCGGCTACGACGTCGACCCGCGCCAGGACGGGAGCCTGGACGGCTTCACGGTCTACGAGGTCCCGATGACCTCCCTGACCAAGGGTGCCGTCACGCCGCTCGGCGTCAAGCCGCGCGACGCCGAGCGCTCCAAGAACTTCTTCGCGCTGGGCCTCATCTCGTGGATGTACACCCGGCCGGTCGCGCCGACGCTCGAGTGGATCGCCCGGCGGTTCGTGGCCCGACCCCAGGTGGCCGAGGCCAACACCGTCGCCTTCAAGGCGGGGCACGCCTTCGGCGAGACGGCCGAGCTGTTCGACCACCCCTACGAGATCAAGCCCGCCGTGCTGCCGGCCGGCACCTACACGAACATCAACGGCAACACGGCACTGGCCTGGGGGCTCGTCGCCGCCAGCCAGCTCTCGGGGCTGCCGCTGTTCCTCGGGTCGTATCCGATCACCCCGGCGTCCGACATCCTCCACGAGCTGTCCAAGCACAAGAACTTCGGCGTGCGGACGCTCCAGGCCGAGGACGAGATCGCCGGCATCGGCGCGGCGGTGGGCGCCGCCTACGGCGGCCACCTGGGGGTCACCACCACCAGCGGTCCCGGCATGGCGCTCAAGGCCGAGACCATGGGCCTGGCCGTGAGCCTGGAGCTGCCGCTGCTGATCATCGACATCCAGCGTGGCGGCCCCTCCACGGGCCTGCCGACCAAGACCGAGCAGGCCGACCTGCTCATGGCGTTCTACGGCCGGCACGGCGAGGCGCCCCTGCCGATCCTCGCCCCGCGCAGTCCCAGCCACTGCTTCGAGGTGGCGATCGAGGCGGCCCGCATCGCGCTCGCGTACCGCACGCCGGTCGTGCTGCTGTCGGACGGCTACCTGGCCAACGGCACCGAACCGTGGAAGCTGCCCGACGTGGCCGACCTGGGCGACCTGTCGGTGACCTTCGCCACCGAGCCCAACCACACGGGCGACGACGGCGAGGCCGTGTTCTGGCCCTACGTCCGCGACCCCGAGACCCTGGCCCGCGGCTGGGCCCTGCCCGGCACCCCGGGGCTGATGCACCGCATCGGCGGCCTCGAGAAGGAGGACGGGTCGGGCAACGTCAGCTACGACCCGGTCAACCACGAGCAGATGATCCACATCCGGGCCGACAAGGTCGACCGGATCGCCGACAGCATCCCCGACGTCGAGGTAGCCGGCGACGTCGACGACGCCGAGCTGCTGGTCGTCGGCTGGGGCTCCACGTGGGGCGCCATCGACGGGGCCGTGTCCCGGGCCCGGCGGGCCGGTCACCGGGTCGCCCACGCCCACCTCGTGCACCTCAACCCGTTCCCCCGCAACCTGGGCGACGTGCTCCGCCGCTACCCGCGGGTGCTCGTGCCCGAGATGAACCTCGGGCAGCTCAGCCACCAGCTCCGCGCCACCTTCCTGGTGAACGCCCGGTCGGTGAGCAAGGTGCGGGGACTGCCGTTCACGGCCTCCGAGCTCGAGCAGGCCATCGTCGACCACCTCAAGGATGCGTGAGGCCCCGCCATGAGCGACACCCTCATCCCGGTCACCACCCGCAAGGACTGGACCAGCGACCAGGAGGTCCGCTGGTGCCCCGGGTGCGGTGACTACTCCATCCTCGCCGCCGTCCAGCTGCTGATGCCCGAGCTGGGCATCAAGCGGGAGGACACGGTGTTCGTGTCGGGCATCGGCTGCGCCGCCCGGTTCCCGTACTACATGAACACGTACGGCATGCACACGATCCACGGGCGGGCGCCGGCCATCGCCACCGGGCTGGCCCTCGCCCGTCCCGATCTCCACGTGTTCGTGGTGTCGGGCGACGGCGACGCGCTGTCGATCGGCGGCAACCACCTCATCCACGCCCTGCGGCGCAACGTCAACATCACGATCCTGCTGTTCAACAACCAGATCTACGGCCTGACCAAGGGGCAGTACTCGCCGACCAGTGAGGTGGGCAAGGTCACGAAGTCGACCCCGTTCGGCAGCCTCGACCACCCGTTCAACCCCGTGAGCGTGGCCATCGGGGCCGAGGCGACGTTCGTGGCCCGCACCCACGACATGGATCGCCGCCACATGATGGAGGTGATCCGCCGTGCGTTCGAGCACCGCGGCGCATCCCTGGTCGAGATCTACCAGAACTGCAACGTGTTCAACGACGGCGCCTTCGAGACGATCACGGCCAAGGCCAACCGCGACGACATGTTGATCCCGCTGCGCCACGGCGAGCCGATCCGGTTCGGCGCCGGCGGCGACAAGGGCGTGGTCATCGACTCGCAGCGTGGCGCGCACATCGTCGAGGTCGCCGACGTGGGCGACGAGGCGCTGCTCGTGCACGACGAGACCCGCGACGACCCCAGCGTGGCGTTCATGCTGTCGCGCCTGGCCCGGGGGCCGCACGAGCCCACGCCGATCGGCGTGTTCCGCGACGTCATCCGCCCCGACTACGGCGACGGCGTCGAGTCGCAGGTCGAGGCGGCCCGCCAGCAGCGGGGACCCGGCGACCTCGCCGCGCTGCTCCGGTCGGGCGCCACCTGGGACGTGGACTGACGACGGCCCGGCCGCGGGGCACGGCCGCGCGACGCCGGAACCCGCCGGCAGGCGCGACCGCCGCCGTCAGGCGTTCACCGGCTCGGCGGCCGGCCGCCGGCGCAGGCGTGCGGCCCACCCCATCGCCGGTCGCTCGACGAGGCCGTAGCTGATCGTGGCGATGCACAGCGTCGCGATCAGCGTGGCCACGGCCGTCACCACCGCGCGACCGCTCATCGGGTGCGCGACGAACTCCTCGATCACGGCCAGGTGCCACAGGTAGACGCCGTAGCTCACGACGCCGATGCCCACCATCACCGGGCGGGCGAGCCACCGGCCCGCGGCGCCCGGGCGGGCGGCGAGGGCGACCGGGGCGACCACCAGCACGGCGATCAGCGGGTGCCACAGCGCCTGCCACATCCGCTCGGCCTGGCTGGCCCACCAGAAGCCGAACGGGCGCGTCAGGGTCACCGCCAGGACGGCGAGGGCCGCCAGCCACCACCAGCCGGTCGCCGGCACCGCCGGTGACCGCCGCCCGTCCCGGGCGGGGAGCGAGGCCACCTCGCGGCGGGCCGCGAGGACCGCCAGCGCCATGCCGGCGCCCAGCGTCGCCATCTCCGGCGGCAGCACGGTGAGCGCCCGGGGCGGGTCGTGGTAGATGTCGGCCCACGAGGCCACGAGCCCGACCGGGATCAGCGCCAGCGCCGCCCCCAGCTCGGCCCGCCACCGCACGTGGAGCGGGCAGCGCCGGGCGGCGGCCCGGATCAGCAGGGCCCACAGGGGCACGAACAGGTAGAAGCTGACCTCCACCACCAGCGACCACGACTGCGCGATGCCGGCCGCGGGCGACGCGTCGACGTAGAGGTGGGTGAGGCTCAGGTTGGACAGCACATCGACGAGCGATCCGGCCCGGATCCACCCGACGGCCCACAGGATCGTGAACGCGACCAGGTAGCCGGGATAGATCCGCAGCGCGCGGCGGCGCCCGTAGCGCCACACGTCGGGGAGCGGCCGGCCGGACAGGTGGGCGCGGGCGAACGGCCCGTAGATGAGGTACCCCGACAGCACGAAGAAGATGTCGACGCCCAGGTTGAACTGGGACGAGACGTCGAGCACCCCGCGGGAGATGCCCGGTACCAGCGCCGCCACGTGGAACCAGACCACCGCCAGGACGGCGACGGCCCGCAGCCCGTCGAGCGCCGGCAGGTGGCGCGGCGGATCGGTCCCGGCGCGCGCGTGCGCGTCCAAGCTGGCCTCCACGGAACCCCTTCCCCTGGTCGTCCACGGTCCCCGTCCGGCCTGCACTCTACGCGCTACGCGGCGAGCGCTCCCCGCCGAACCGCCCGTCCGGCGGGATCGCCGCGCCGGACACGGGGGTGGACCGCGTAGGTTCGCACCATGCCTGTCGCACTGCGCATCTTCACCGAGCCCCAGCAGGGAGCGACGTACGACGACCTGCTGGCGGTGGCGCGGGAGTCCGAGGCGCTCGGCTACGACGCCTTCTTCCGCTCCGACCACTACCTGACCATGGGCGCCGGCCTCGGCGAGCCCGGCCCCACCGACGCGTGGGTCACGCTGGCCGGCCTGGCCCGGGAGACGGAGCGGATCCGCCTCGGCACGATGGTCACGGCCGGGACGTTCCGCCTGCCCGGTCCCCTCGCCATCACGGTCGCCCAGGTCGACGCCATGTCCGGCGGGCGGGTCGAGCTGGGACTGGGCACCGGCTGGTTCGAGCAGGAGCACCGCGCCTACGGCATCCCGTTCCCGTCGCTGGCCGAGCGCTTCGCCAAGCTGGAGGAGCAGCTCGCCATCGTCACCGGGCTGTGGGGGACCCCGGCGGGGGAGCGCTTCTCCTACAGCGGCCGCCACTACACCCTCACCGACTCGCCCGCGCTGCCCAAGCCCGTGCAGCAGCCCCGCCCGCCGGTGATCGTCGGCGGCTGGGGCAAGAGGCGGACACCGGCCCTGGCGGCCCGCTTCGCCGACGAGTTCAACGTGCCGTTCCCGCCGCTCGCCGACGTCAAGCCGCAGTTCGACGCCGTCGCGGCCGCCTGCGAGGCGGCGGGCCGCGAGCGGTCCTCGATGGTGTGGTCGGCGGCGCTCGTGCTGTGCTGCGGCGACGACGAGGAGACGTTCCGGCGGCGGGCCGCCGCCATCGGCCGCGAGCCCCAGGAGCTGCGGGCCAACGGCGCGGCCGGGACCGCCGGCGAGGTCGTCGACAAGCTCGGCACCTACGTCGAGGCCGGCGTCGAGCGGTTCTACCTCCAGGTGCTCGACCTGGCCGACCTCGACCACCTCCGGCTGGTGGCGGCCGAGGTCATGCCGGCGCTGCCATGACCCCGGCCCGCGCCGGGTCGACCCCGCCGCTCTACGACCGCATCGGGCGCGGCTACGCCACCCACCGCGTCGCCGACGCCCGCTGGCAGGCCGCCGTCGCCGCCGCGGTGGGCGACGCCGCGGTGGTGGTCAACGTCGGCGCCGGCGCGGGCTCCTACGAGCCGGCCGGGCGCACGCTCGTGGCGATCGAGCCGTCGGCCGAGATGATCGCCCAGCGCCGGCCCGGTGCCGCGCCGGCCGTGCGGGGCGTCGCCGAGGCGCTGCCGCTGCCCGGCGGCGCCGCCGACGTCGCGCTCGCGGTCCTGACGACGCACCATTGGACCGACGCCGCCGCCGGCCTGGCCGAGATGCGCCGGGTGGCGCGCCGCCAGGTGGTGCTCACGTGGGATCCGGCGGTCGTCGCCCGCTACTGGCTGGTGGCGGAGTACCTGCCCGAGATCGCCGGGCTTGAGGCCGGACTGGCCACCCTGGACGCCGTCCGCCGCGGCCTGGCCCCGGCGGCGGTGACCCCGCTGCCGGTGCCGCGGGACTGCAGCGACGGCGTCCTGGCCGCCTACTGGGCCCGGCCCGAGGCCTACCTCGACCCCGGCGTGCGGCGCAGCATCTCCGGGCTCAGCCTGCTGCCGGCGACGGTGGTCGGGCCGGCGATGGAGCGCCTGGCCGCCGACCTCGCCGCAGGGCGGTGGCACGCGCGCCACGGCGACCTGCTGCGCGCCGACGAGGCGGACGTGGGCTACCGGCTGGTGGTGGGCGGACGGCCCGGCCCGGCCTGACCGGCGGCGGCCCAGGGCGCCCGGTCCGGGCCGGGGGCCGGGTCAGCCCGACACGTCGGGACCGGCCCGCTCGACCGCGATGCGCACGACGACCCGGCGGTCCCGCACCATGGCCGCCCGGTAGTCGTCCCAGTCGGGGTGCTCGCCGCTGACGGAGCGGTAGTACTCGACCAGGGGTTCCATGGCGTCCGGGAGCGCGACCACCTCGACCGGGCCCTCGACCTGCACCCAGTCACCGAAGAAGCCGTCGGTGAACCCGCACACCGCGGCGTACGGCAGGGCGCGGAGGTGCCGGACCTTGTAGGCGGTCTCCCGGCTCGACACCACGAGGCGGCCCTCGCCGTCGACCGCCGCCGTGATCGGCGACATCTGCGTGGTGCCGTCGGCCCGGGTGGTCGCCATGACCGCGCGGTGGTTGGAGCGGAAGAAGTCGAGGGCGGCGTCGATGTCCATCGGGGGCACGGTACCGGGGTGCGGCCGGGCTCGACGCCGGCGGGCGCCAGCGTCAGCCCAGGTCGCGGAACACCAGGCCGGTCTTCGGCTTGGGGTGGAAGAAGGTCGTCTTCGGCGGCATGCGCTCGCCGCCGTGGGCGGTGGCCTCGATCTGGGCCACGGTGGCGGGGCGCAGGACGACGCCGAGCTGGGCCTCGCCGCCCGCCACCGCGGCCTGCACGTTGTCGATGCCGTGCTGGAACCGCAGCTCGTGCTCGGGCAGCGTGGCCAGGGCGGCGTCGAGCCGGGCGGAGTCGAGGTCGCGCACGTCGGCCATCGCCTCGGGGCGGGGCCGCAGCAGCACCGTGCCGGCGGGGGTGACGGCCGCGAGCGCTCCGGCGTCGAGCATGGCGGCGGCGAGGTCGACGCCGGGCGGGGGCGGGCCCAGCGCCTCGAACCAGGGGTCGAGCGCGGCGACCGCATCGAAGCCCGCCGGCAGGCCGTCGACCAGGCGGTGGATGCCGCGCACGGTCAGCTCGTCCTCGACCAGCTCGACCACGTAGGCGAGGGTCGACGCCGCCTCGCCCGCCGTGCCGTCGGCGTCCTCGCGCTCGCGCCGGTACGCCAGCGAGGTCTCGTAGCGGTGGTGGCCGTCTGCGATCACCACCGGGTGGCCGGCCACCGCCTCGGCGATGTGCGCGCACGCGTCGGCGTCGTCGACGACCCACACGGCGTGGGTGACGCCCTCGCCGTCGTCGACCTCGGCCGTGGGCTCGGCGTCGACCGGGAGCAGGTCGGTGAGGCCCTTGGCCAGCGACAGGCCCCAGATGGCCGAGAGGTTGGCCCGGCACGACCGCAGCATGTCGAGCCGGTCGCTGCGGGCCTTGGGCGTGGTGTGCTCGTGGGGGAGGATGTCGGTGCCCGGCGCGCTCAGCTCGAGCGCGCCGATGACGCCGGTGGTGTGGCGGGGACGGCCGGCGTCGTCGCGGTACGACATGCGGTAGACGGTGAACGTGGGCCGTGCGTCGGTCACCAGCACGCCGGACGCCCGCCAGTCGGCCAGCAGCGACCGGGCCACCTCGTAGCGATCGCGACCACCCTCGTCGACGGGCAGGTCGACGCGCACGGCGTTGTGCGGGTCGCGCGAGGCCAGCTCCGCCCGCTGGGCGTCGTCGATGACGTCGTAGGGCGGGGAGATCACCCGGGCGAGGTCGACCGCGGTCAGGTCGTAGCGGATGCCGGGAAACGGCTGGAAGCGGGCCACGGATCCAGCTTGGCAGACCGGTGCGCCGGCGCCGAACCGTTCACAGTGCGGTCACCGCCACGTCGCTCGCCCTCCGGCGCCGGCCGCTGCGGCGGAGCAGCGGACGTTCGATGAGCAGGTAGCTGGCGGCGCCCAGGGCCACGGTCACGGCCACGATGAACAGCGCGTCGACGATCGACCAGACGACACCGCCGCTCTGGTCGACGCGGTTGACCGTCGCCTCCTGCCAGAGGTAGGTGCCGTAGCTCACCAGGCCGATCGAGGCGAGGGGTGCCCACGACGCCACCCGGCCCGGCAGCCCGGGCCGGGCGGCCACGAGCACGATGGGCGCCACGAGCAGCACCGAGACCAGCGGCTGCCACACCGCGGCCCAGAAGCGCTGGTCGGGGGTGGCCCACAGCAGGTCGTAGCCCCGGGTGGTCTCCACCGCGAAGGCCGCCAGCGCGGCGATCCAGAACCACCCGGCGCGGGGGAGGCGGGCCAGGGCCCGGTCGAGCCCGGGGTCCGCCCGGCGACCGGCGTGGAGGATGGCCAGCACCATGCCGCAGCCCAGCCCCGGCAGCGCAGGCGGCAGGACGAGCAGGGGACGGGCGACCTGACCGTAGGAGGTGAACCAGTTGGCCACCAGCCCCGTGGCGATCAGGGCTGCGGCGCCGGCCAGCTCGGCCCGCCAGCGGGCCGCCTGCCCGAGCCACCGGGTGGTGAGCCGGACGGCCAGCGCCCACACGGGGACGAACAGGTAGAAGCTCACCTCCACGACCAGCGACCAGGCCGGGCCGATGCCGACGCCCCGGGGCCCGTCGACGTACATCTGGGTGAGGGTCAGGTGGGACAGGAGGGCACGGCCGGAGCTCGCCTTGATGACCCCCGCCGCCCACAGGAGGCCGAACGCGGCCAGGTAGGCGGGGTAGATCCGCAGCACCCGGCGGCGGGCGTAGGACCGCAGGCCGGGACCGGGCGTGCCGGACAGGTGGCTGCGGGCGAAGGGCGAGTAGATCAGGAACCCCGACAGCACGAAGAAGATCTGGACCCCGATGTTGAGGTGCACGACCACGTCCCACACGTGGGACCGCACCGCCGGGAGGTCCGGGAGGATGTGGTATGCCAGCACCGCCAGCACCGCGACCGCGCGCAACCCGTCGAGCGCCGCCAGGTGGTCGGGCGCGGCCGGCGTGGTGAGGGCCGCCGCCGGGGCGGCTGTCGCCGGCGTCCCGGCCGGGGCGGCGGTGGCGGCACCCTCGTGCGCCCGGGCCCCCGTGCCGGGCTCCCCGGCGGCCGGGCGTGCCGGCGTTCCGGCCGGGGGTGAGGGGATGGTTGCCGGTGTTCCAGAGGTCGTGGGCGCGGGGGTGGTGGCCGGCGTTCCGGCCGGGAGAAGGGGGGTGGTTGTCGGTGTTCTGGTTCCCGGATCGCCCCCCGCCTCGGCCACCGCCGCCTCGGCGCGGCCCGGTCCGGCGCGCCCCGAGACGTCGGCACGTTCGAACGGCCTGCCAGCCATGTCCCTCCCCACGGGGCCTTCCCCGGCGCGATTCCCCGGCCCGCCGCCGGCGAGTCTACGCAATGTGGGGCGAGCGGTGCCCGACGTGCCTGGTGGTCGCGGCCGCCGCGCCTGCCACGATGCGGGAATGACCTGGGTGCTCGACCTCGACGGTGTGGTGTGGCTGGCCGACCGGCCGATACCCGGTGCGGTGGAGGCCGTCGCCCGGCTGCGGGCGGCCGGCGAGCGGGTGTTGTTCGCCACGAACAACTCCTTCGCCCGCGTGGCCGACCAGGAGGCCAAGCTCGAGCGGATGGGCATCGCCGCCGCCGGTGACGTCGTCACGTCGGCCGCCGCGGCGGCCACGCTGGTGGCGCCGGGCGAGCGGGCGCTCATCGTGGGCGGCCCCGGCGTCGCCGAGGCGGTGGCGGCCCGGGGCGCGGAGCCGGTGCGCGACGGCGCCGCCGACGTGGTGGTGGTCGGTTTCCACCGCGACTTCGACTACGAGCGGCTGCGCATCGCGACCGGCGCGGTGCTGGCGGGCGCCCGCCTGGTGGGCACGAACGACGACGCCACCTACCCGACGCCCGACGGCCCGATCCCCGGCGGCGGCGCCCTCGTCGCCGCGGTCGCCTATGCCAGCGGCGCCACTCCGGTGGTGGCGGGCAAGCCGCACCCGCCGATGGCCGACCTCATCCGGGCGCTGGCCGGCGAGACGGGCACCATGGTCGGCGACCGGCCGGAGACCGACGGCGCGTTCGCCGCCGCCCTCGGCTACCGCTTCGCCCTCGTGCTCACCGGCGTCACCGGCGCGGCCGACCTGCCGGTGGTGCCGGCGCCCGACGTCGTGGCCGCCAGCCTGGCCGAGCTCGTCCCCCGCGCCGGCGCCGTGGCGGCTCAGTAGCGGCCGCCGCCCCCGAACGGGCGGTCGTCCCACGGATCGGGCGGCCGCCGCCCCCAGCCCGGGCCCCGTCCCGTGGCGGGGGTCGGTGGACCGCCGACGCCCGCCGCCCGCACCAGCAGGGCGATGCCGACGCCGAACACGAAGCCGGCGACGTGGGCGATCCAGGCCACCCCGCCGCTGGGGTCGGTGAAGAACTGGAGCACGAACCAGAACCCGAGCACCCACTTGGCGGGGATGTCGACGAGCGTGATGAAGAAGAAGATGACCGCCGTCCGCACCCGCGCGTTGGGAAACCAGATCAGGTAGGCACCCATGACGGCCGCGATCGCCCCGGACGCGCCCACGACCGGGACGGTCGAGTCGGGACCGAAGGCCACGTGCCCGAGCGACGCCACCACGCCGCCGACGAGGTAGAAGAGCGCGAACACGATCGGGCCCAGGCGGTCCTCGACGTTGTTGCCGAACACCCAGAGGAACAGCAGGTTGCCGCCCAGGTGCAGTAGCCCCCCGTGCAGGAAGATCGAGGTCACCAGGGACAGCCACACGCTCTTGCCCGGGTCGAACGCCGGTGACGCGGCCGAGCCGACGCCGCAGGCCTCGTCGTTACCAGCCTGGAAGGTGGCCACCACCTCGTCGACGGTGAGCGGTTCGCCCTGGGTGATCTCGCACGGGATGGCGGCGTGGCGGAGGTTGAACTCCACGTCGTCGGTGTCCTCGCCCAGCGGGCTGGGCTGCCAGACGAAGTAGGCGACGAGGCAGGCGGCGATGATCGCCCACGTCACGAACGGGGTGCGGCGCACCGGGTTGTCGTCGCGCAGCGGCAGCACCCGCGGAAAGCTAGCGGTAACTGCGCGTTGCCAGTCACCCGGCGCGGTCGTAACCTCCCGCCATGGCCGACAACGACCTGTTGAAGCGCCTCCTCGATGCCGGGATGACGTTCACGGCGATGACCCAGGCCCGTGCCGAGGAGTTGGTCCGCGAGCTCGTGCGCACCGGGACGGTGCAGGCCGA